>JBEDKQ010000082.1:0-10668 GCA_041172085.1 Pseudomonadota bacterium
TTTCGAACGCTTCAAGGGCGCCAGCAGCTCAGACTCTTCAATGTGTTTGTCAGTTGCTTTCAAGTGCTGGGCTTTGAGCCATCAGTCAGGGGGCGTAAATACGTGGTGTTTAGCGCCCGCGTTTTTAACCAGCCCAAAAAGTTCAATGTGTTTCTCAAGCACTACAACCCAAGCGCTGCAGAGATGAGGCGCTTTAAAACCATCAAGCGCACGACTTATTGTTTTGCTTGGACAGAAGACGACGAAGAGGTCACGCGAGGTAAAAACTATTACGAGTTTGAAGAACTCTCAGCTGAAACGGTGAAGACTGTAGTTCTAGATCTGTTGGTGAAGAGGGAGGAGGGGTACAGGCGGTCTGTGTTTTTCGAGTACTCGTACAACGTTAGAGCACGCAACGAAGCCATTGAAATGAAACAGCGCAGAGCTGAAAAGTTGGTTGAATTGAGAGAACAGGCAGAGGTGCAATTAATTGAAACTCGAACCAAGTTACTAAGACAAGCAATTGAGCGGATGCAGTACGCAGATCAAATTCGAAATTTGATCAATGCTGTCAAAGATAAAGCTATTGCCCAGGGCGACGCTAGAGAATTAGATCACTGGGCAGCTTGGGCAGTTGAGCAGGCAGATGCAATAGACCCTCGCACCCAAAGTCGAGAGAGTACTAAAGCTTGGATTCAAAAGTTCAGGGTAACTTTAGGGCAGTAAAGTCTTGGGTAGGCCTACCAAATAAATAAGTCGTTGAGAAATGCTTAGGTTTTTGCCTGATTACTTTTTAAACTTCAGTGACGCAAGCCGCTTTATCGATCTTTTCCATGTTGTCTAGCAACTTCAGCAAGTAGTGAAGCGTGTGCGTCAAATCGCCAGTTGAAAAGTCAACCAGTGCTGATTCGTAATATGCGCGAATTTTCGGTTGCGCTTCTTTTTCCCATACGTGCCTGCCGTTCTCGGTCATGCTGACTCGCTTCGCGCGGCGGTCTTGTGTGTCTGCGGCCAATTCAATGTGGCCATCCCGTTCCATACGCCCAATGAGGCCGGACAGATTTTGACGGCTGACCTTCAAGTAGTTGGCCAAGTCGCCCACGTTCATTCCGCCTTCTGCTTCTTTGCGAGACAAGGCACCCAATACCGCCCATTGCTGCGTGGTTAGCCCTTCTTTCTCGACTGCCCTAGTGCCAGTTTTATGCAACATATTGGCACATTGGTAAAGGCGAAAGAACAACCTATTGGCAATTTCTAGTCGAGTTAAATCTCTGTTAATCATAGGGTTTACCATTGATAAATTATTTAAAAAAATGCTTGCATTGCAATTTCAGGATGCTGCATAATATAGCAATACATTGACATATATGCACCCTTATCAATTGCATGATGTTGACGTAAAGCATACCAACATCAGCATTCATCGGAGAGTCAAAATGAAGAAATTTGAAAATAAAACAGTCATCGTCACGGGCGGAGCAGGTGGCATTGGTGGGGCTACGTGCCGACGCTTTGCTGCTGAAGGTGCCAATGTGGCCGTCTTTGACATGAACTTAGAAGCTGCCCAAAAAGTGGCAGACGAGATTAAGTCGGCAGGCGGCAAGGCCGCCGCTTTCAACTGCAACATCACAGACCGCGCGCAAGTGGACGCAGCAGTGGCTGCAGCCGAGGCGCAGTTGGGTCCTATCGATGTTTTGGTGAACAACGCGGGTTGGGACATTTTCAAGCCCTTTACCAAAACTGTTCCCGCAGAGTGGGACAAGCTGATCGCCATCAACCTAACTGGCGCTTTGCACATGCACCACGCTGTATTGCCTAGCATGACTGCCAGAGGCGCTGGTCGCATCGTCAACATTGCTTCAGATGCAGCGCGTGGCGGTTCTTCGGGTGAAGCTGTCTACGCAGCTTGCAAAGGTGGCTTGGTGGCATTGTCCAAAACCTTGGCGCGTGAGCATGCACGTCACAACATCACAGTCAATGTGGTTTGCCCCGGCCCCACAGACACCGCACTCCTAGCAGGCTTTGCCGAAGGTGCAAGTAACCCAGAAAAACTGATGGAAGCTTTTAAGAAAGCCATTCCGTTGGGCCGTTTGGGTAAGCCAGATGACTTGGCAGGCGCCATCGTATTTTTGAGCAGTGACGACGCTTCTTTCATTACGGGTCAAGTGTTGAGTGTGTCCGGTGGACTCACGATGCACGGCTAATCAGTCAATTCAATTTTGGAGAAACACATGCAATTTGAAGACATCATTTACGAAAACCGCAATGGCGTGGCTTGGATCACGATCAACCGTGCCGACAAAATGAACGCATTTCGCGGCACCACTTGCGATGAAATCATCAAAGCCTTGAACAAGGCTGGCTACGACCGCAGCGTGGGCGCCATTGTGTTGGCAGGTGCTGGCGATCGCGCATTTTGCACGGGCGGCGATCAGTCTGCCCACGACGGCAACTACGACGGCCGCGGCACCATTGGTCTGCCTATGGAAGAGTTACACACCGCCATTCGCGATGTGCCCAAGCCTGTGATTGCGCGTGTTCAAGGTTTTGCAATTGGTGGCGGCAACGTGCTTTGCACCATTTGCGACCTCACCATTTGCTCAGACAAGGCCATCTTTGGCCAAGTGGGTCCGAAGATGGGTTCTGTTGACCCAGGCTATGGCACCGCATTCTTGGCCCGTGTTGTGGGTGAGAAAAAAGCCCGCGAAATTTGGTATTTGAACAAACGCTATTCAGGCCAAGAGGCTGTGGACATGGGCTTGGCCAACATTTGCGTACCGCACGATCAGCTCGACGCCACGGTGCAAGAGTGGGGCGAAACCATTTGCGAGCGCAGCCCAACAGCCATCGCCATTGCCAAGCGAAGCTTCAACATGGATACCGCACATCAAAGCGGTATTGCCGGCATGGGCATGTACGCACTCAAGCTTTACTACGACACAGAAGAATCGCGCGAAGGTGTGAACGCACTGAAGGAAAAGCGCAAACCCGATTTCCGCAAGTACGCCAAATAAAGTCAAAACGGAGGCATGCCATGAACCCGAATCCCTACATTGATGACGATCTGCAAGCGTTGGCCGAAACGGTTCGTCGCTTTGCTGATGAAAGGGTCAAGCCCGGATTTCTGGAGCGCGATAAAACGCGTGATTTAGACCGAACTTTACTCAAAGAGATGGGTGATTTGGGTTTCATTTGTCCCGAGTTGCCTGAGGCCTATGGTGGTTTGGGCATGGGTTGTTTGGCGGCCGGTGTGATCCACGAAGAAATTGCGCGAGCTGACTTGAGCTTTTCTTATCTCAACCTGTTGGCGTCATTGAACAGCCATATTCTTGCCAAATACGGGAACGCTGACATTGTGGGTCCATGGTTAAAGAAGATCACGGCAGGTAAGGCGATCTGTGCCATTGCATTGACCGAGCCCCGTGGTGGCTCAGATGCCGCCAATTTGCGCTTGAAGATTGAGCGCGATGGTGATTTTTATGTCATCAATGGCGAAAAAACCTCCATCTCAGCTGCTGATCAAGCCGACATCACGGTGGTCTTTGGCCGAACTGGCACGCCTGAGTCGGGCGCACACGGGGTTACTGCTTTACTGGTGCCCATGAACACACCAGGCATCACGACCAATCGTTTTGACTGCCATGGTCAGCGAGCCATTGGTCGTGGCTCGATTTTTTTCGAGAACGTCCGCATCCCTGTAAGTCATCGTCTGGGTGATGAAAACAAAGGCTTTGTGCAGGTCATGCATGGTTTTGACTATTCGCGCTCTTTGATTGGTTTGCAATGTCTGGCTGTTGCGCGTGTAGCACTCGATGAAACTTGGGAGTACATCACACAGCGTCAGGCATTTGGTCAACCTCTGTCGGCTTTCCAAGGCGTGACGCATCCATTGGCTCAGTATGACACTGAAGTTGAAGGTGCTCGTTTGGTGTGCTTGCAAGGACTATGGCTCAAAGACGAAGGGCTTCCTCATTCCGCCGAGGCGGGTATGGCCAAGTGGTGGGGACCCAAACTGGCATATGACGTGATCCATCAGTGTCTCTTATGTTTTGGTCACGGCGGTTATGACCGAGGCTTGATGGAGCAACGATTGCGAGATGTCTTGGGCTTTCAGATTGGCGACGGTACAGCCCAAATTATGAAAACCATCATTGCACGAACGCGCGCTGGTCGGAAAAACGTACCCGCATAAAAAGTCATTGCAAAAAATCAAATCCAAAGGAGACAACCATGGAGTTCGATGCTGTATTACTGCCCAACCGACGTGCCCAAATGATTGAACAAGGTCTTTGGCATGACCGCACTATCAACGACGATTTGGAAGCGTGTTTGGATGCCTGTCCCGACAAATTGGCCCTGACGGCCTATCGCTTAGAAGCTGGCGATTTGCGCCGATTCTCATACCGTGAACTCGGGCAAATGGTGGATCGCGTGGCCGTGGGATTGGCTAGACTGGGTGTTCAAAAAAATGATGTTGTGGCGTGTCAACTGCCCAACTGGTGGCATTTCACCGTCACCTATTTGGCTTGCTCGCGCATTGGTGCTGTCATCAACCCGCTCATGCATATCTTCCGCGAACGTGAATTGAATTTCATGTTAAAGCATGGTGAAGCGAAGGTCATCATTGCGCCAAAAACTTTCCGAGGTTTTGACTTTGAGGCCATGATCAAGGGCATTCAGCCGAACCTTCCCGACTTGAAACATGTCGTTGTGGTCGACGGCAAGGAAGCCAACAGCTTTGAAGCTTTGTTGAGCGGCCCCGCATGGGAAAAAGAAGCTGATGCAAAAGACATTTTGGGCGCTAATCGACCTAGCCCTGATGACATAACGCAATTGATCTATACCTCAGGCACAACAGGTGAACCTAAGGGTGTCATGCACAGTGCAAACACAGTGATGGCAAACATCATTCCGTATGCGCATCGCTTGCAGTTGGACGCAGAAGATGTCGTCTTGATGGCCTCACCCATGGCACACCAAACAGGCTTTATGTATGGACTCATGATGCCCATCATGCTCAAGGCCAGTGCAGTCTTGCAGGACATCTGGGAGCCCAACAAAGCCGTCGAAATTATTCAACTTGAAAAAGCCAGTTTCACGATGGCTTCAACGCCGTTTCTCACTGACTTGACTCGAACCGTCATTGAGAAAAAGACCTCAGTGCCCACACTCAAAACATTCTTGTGTGCGGGTGCGCCAATTCCGGGGCCGTTGGTTGAGCAAGCAAGGGAAGCTTTGAAGACCAAGATCGTTTCAGCATGGGGCATGAGTGAAAACGGCGCAGTGACACTCATCAAAATTGACGATCCCGACGAGCGTGCATTCACTACCGATGGCGTGCCTTTGCCTGGTGTTGAGCTGAAAGTGGTGGAATCGAATGCTTCTGAACCCGCATTACCCGTTGGAACCCCTGGGAAATTATTTTTAAGAGCCTGTTCCAACTTCGGTGGCTACCTCAAGCGTCCTCATTTGAATGGAACTGATGCCGATGGCTGGTTTGATACAGGCGACCTGGCGCGCATTGACGAACAAGGCTATGTGCGCATCACAGGTCGAAGCAAAGACGTCATTATTCGCGGTGGAGAGAACATCCCCGTTGTGGAGATTGAATCCTTGCTTTATCGCCACCCTGCAGTGGCGATGGCCGCAATTGTTGCTTACCCAGATGAGCGATTGGGCGAGCGAGCATGCGCTGTGGTTGTCACAAAGCCAGGTGAAAGCTTTGACATGCCCACCATGGTTGCCTACCTGAAAGGTCAAAAAGTTGCCCTTCAGTACATCCCCGAAAAATTAGAGGTTCGTCAAAGTATGCCCTCTACGCCTTCTGGAAAGATTCAAAAATTCAAGCTGCGCGAAGAGTTGCGCGACGGTGCGGCTTGAAGAATTTACCGCGCATAGATCTTTAACAACATTATCTGGAGACTTAACATGAAACAATCTACACAATTCCAAATTCGTCGCACCCTATCGGTTGCAGCGATATCAATTCTTGGCGTCGTTGCTTGCGCCAGTTCGTTTGCACAGTCATGGCCAAGTAAACCTATTCGCATCGTGATTGGATTTGCCCCTGGCGGTACAACTGATGTGATGGCAAGGCTGGTAGCTCAAGGTTTAACTGAGAGCCTAGGCCAGTCAGTTGTGATTGACAACAAGCCTGGGGCAAGCGGTAACATTGCAGCGTCAGAAGTTATTCGTGCCACGCCAGATGGTTATACCCTCTTTATTTCACCAACTTCAGTTGAAACCGTCAATCCGCACATTCTCAAATCTAATATTTTGCCGTCGAGAGATTTGACGCCCGTTGCAGGTGTTGGTAAGTCACAGATGTACTTAGTTACCAAACCACAGACTGCTGCCAAGGACGTTAAAGAATTAGTTGCACAAGCCAAAGGTGGTAAGTTGGCTTACGCCTCTGCAGGCGCTGGTACGCCACCGCACTTGGCTTGTGAATTGTTCAAACAAGCAACGAATACTGATATTTTGCATGTGCCCTACAAAGGCGCTGCACCTGCATTGCAAGACGTATTGGCTGGCCAAGCAGACATGGTCTGCGATCCAGGCATTGCGTTTCCTCATATTCGCTCTGGAAAAGTTAAATTGATGGGCGTATTGAGCGATAAACGTTCACCATTCTTTCCAGATGTTCCCACTATTTCAGAACAAGGTTTCAAAGGTGCAAGTTTAGATATTTGGTTTGGTATGTGGGCTCCTAATGGCACACCAGCAGAAATCATCACTCGCCTGAATCGTGAAGTTGCCAAGGCTTTGGCATCACCTACTTTGAAAGCACGATATGCCGACTTAGGTGGAGAGAACGTAGCGTTGGACACAGCAGAATTTAAGAATCTCTTGGCCACAGAAGGTAAAGTTTTGTCAGCATTGATCCGTGATCAAAAAATCACAGTTGATTAAATTGATTTGAAATATGTTGGAAGAGCCAATTAAAGTAACGCGCGAAGGCCGAGTTGGGGTTATTACCCTTAACCGGCCAGCTCAGCTCAATGCATTGAACGATGAGTTGATGGATGCATTGGGACGAGAGTTATTGAACTTTGACCTTGACAACAAAATAGGCGCAATTGTCATTGCTGGAAGTGAAAAAGCTTTTGCTGCCGGCGCTGACATTGCAGTCATGGCCGATTGGTCTTATATGGACGTTTACCAAAGCGGCTTTATCACGCGCAATTGGGAGACAATCCGGCAAGTTCGAAAGCCAGTCATTGCAGCTGTTTCCGGATTTGCCATGGGTGGCGGCTGCGAATTGGCCTTGGCGTGCGACATCATCGTGGCAGCAGAATCGGCCAAATTTGCACTACCCGAAATCAAATTGGCCATGTTGCCAGGCGCAGGCGGCACGCAACGCTTGCCGCGTGCCATAGGCAAAGCCAAGGCCATGGACATGTGTCTTTCTGCGCGAATGCTGAGCGCAGAAGAAGCAGATCGCTACGGTTTAGTTTCGCGCGTGGTTCCAGACGCTCACTTAACAGACACAACATTGAAGTTAGCGGCGCAGATTGCTGGCTATTCACTGCCGGCGCTGATGGCCATTAAAGAATCTTTGAACAGAGCGCATGAGTCAAGTTTGAGTGAGGGCATTCTGTTTGAACGCCGTGAACTTCACGCTCGTTTTGCCAGTGCAGATGCACATGAAGGTATGCGTGCATTCCTAGAAAAAAGAAAACCTGATTTTCAGCACAGTTAAATATGGCACTTGACACTGAATCCTTTGAGCTTTTGCGCGCTACCGTTCAGCGCTTCATTTTGGAGCGTTTGATTCCTGCAGAGAATCACCTTGAAGAGCACGACGAAGTCCCCCTTGACATTGTTCAAGACATGAAAGACATGGGCTTGTTTGGCTTGACGGTGCCTGAAGAGTTTGGGGGTATCGGTTTGTCTGTCAGCCAAGAGATTTTGGTGAATTACGAATTAGGTCGCACGGCGCCCGCATTTCGCTCAGTGTTTGGCACCAACATTGGCATTGGCTCTCAAGGCATCTTGATGGACGGCACGCCTGCTCAAAAGGCAGAGTACCTGCCCAAAGTAGCCAGCGGCGAGTTGGTCATGTCCTTTGCTTTGACAGAGCCCGACGTAGGCTCCGACGCCGCATCACTCAAGACCAAAGCAGAATTAGATGGCGATCACTACGTGCTCAATGGCACCAAACGCTATATCACCAATGCACCTCGCGCTGGCGCATTCACGCTGATGGCGCGCACGGGTGGCCCTGGCGCAAGCGGTGTGTCTGCATTCATCGTCCCTTCCAACTTGCCTGGCATTCGATTGGGCAAGAAGGACAAAAAGATGGGACAGCGCGGCACGCAAACTTGCGATGTCATTTTGGAAAACGTCAGAGTTCCTGCTGCCAACATCATTGGTGGTGTCGCAGGACAAGGTTTCAAAACGGCCATGAAGGTGCTTGACCGTGGGCGCCTCAACATTTCTGCCGTATCGTGTGGTTTAGCTTCGCGCATCTTGGACGAAGCCAGAACTTATGCCCGCGACAGAAAGCAATTTGGCAAAGCGCTGGGCGAGTTTCAGTTGATTCAAGCCATGCTGGCCGATAGCCAAGCTGAGCTTTTGGCAGCTTGGTCTTTGGTCAAAGAAGTGGCACACCGCTTTGACCAAAAGCCTGCCCATTTGTCCAATCCCGAAATTTCAATGCAGGTGTCTTGCGCCAAATTGTTTGCCACAGAGATGGTGGGCCGCGTTGCAGATCGCGGCGTCCAGATTCATGGCGGGGCAGGGTACATCAACGAATATCCTGTTGAGCGTTTTTACAGAGACGCTCGTTTGCTGCGCCTGTATGAAGGCACCACTCAAATTCAACAAATCATCATTGGGCGCGAGCTGCTTCGCACGGCTTGATTTCTTTTCACTTTTCCTGAATCAATATGTCTAACTCAAAAGCAAGTTTTTCATGGTCCGACCCCTTTAACCTTGACGGACAACTAACCGACGAAGAGCGTCAAGTGCGCGATGCTGCCCATGCCTATTGCCAAGAGCGCCTAGCCCCTCGCGTTTTAGATGCCTTTCTAGAGGAAACAACTGATCGTTCCATCTTTACAGAAATGGGCGAACTGGGACTTTTAGGCCCCACCATTTCTGAAGCGTATGGCGGTGCGGGCTTGAACTACGTCTGTTATGGCCTGGTTGCGCGAGAAGTCGAACGGGTCGATTCAGGCTACCGCTCCATGATGAGCGTTCAGTCTTCCTTGGTCATGGTGCCGATTGAAGAGTTTGGAACAGAAGCGCAAAAGCAAAAATACCTTCCTAAGTTGGTAACAGGCCAATGGGTTGGCTGCTTTGGCTTGACTGAGCCTAATCACGGATCAGATCCCGGCAGCATGATCACCCGCGCTCGCAAGGTGCCGGGTGGCTATAGCATCACGGGCAACAAAATGTGGATTACCAACAGCCCCATTGCCGATGTGTTTGTGGTCTGGGCCAAAGACGATGAAGGTCAAATTAGAGGCTTCATTTTGGAAAAGGGTTGGAAGGGCTTATCAGCCCCTGCGGTCCATGCTAAGGTGGGACTGCGCGCCTCCATTACCGGCGAAATTGTGATGGAAGAAGTGTTCTGCCCAGAAGAAAATGCCTTCCCTGAAGTGCGTGGCTTGAAGGGTCCTTTCACTTGCCTCAACAGTGCACGCTACGGTATTGCTTGGGGTGCATTGGGCGCTGCTGAAGATTGCTATACCCGGGCACGTCAATATGTGATGGACCGCAATCAATTTGGCCGTCCTTTGGCTGCCAATCAATTGATTCAAAAGAAACTGGCCGACATGTTGACAGAGATCAGCCTGGGCTTGCAGGGCTGCTTGGCATTGGGCCGTATGAAAGATGCCGGCAACGCACCCGTCGAAGTCACTTCAATTTTGAAGCGCAACAGCTGCGGCAAAGCACTGGATGTAGCGCGCATGGCACGCGACATGTTGGGTGGCAATGGCATCAGCGCCGAATTTGGCGTAGCAAGGCATTTGGTCAATTTGGAAGTGGTTAACACCTACGAAGGCACGCACGATGTACACGCCCTGATTTTGGGCCGCGCCATTACGGGCATTGCTGCGTTTACCAATTAAGTTTGAATCATCATGAAAATTCTTGTTCCCGTTAAGCGGGTTGTCGACTACAACGTGAAAGTGCGCGTCAAATCAGACGGCACGGGCGTAGACATCGCCAACGTCAAAATGAGCATGAACCCCTTTGACGAGATTGCTGTCGAAGAAGCTGTTCGCTTGAAAGAAAAGGGCATTGCCACAGAAGTGATCGCAGTGTCTTGCGGCGTCACGCAGTGCCAAGAAACATTGCGCACCGCCATGGCCATTGGTGCCGATCGCGGCATCTTGGTGGAAACACCTGCCGACTTGGATTTGCAACCTTTGGCGGTTGCCAAGTTGCTAAAGGCTTTGGTCGACAAAGAGCAACCCGGTTTGATCATCTTGGGCAAACAAGCCATTGACGATGATTGCAATCAAACGGGTCAAATGTTGGCTGCATTGGCTGACTTGCCCCAAGCCACGTTTGCCTCCAAAGTAGAAGTGGTCGACGGCAAAGTGCAAGTCACCCGCGAGATTGATGGTGGCCTGGAAGTATTGTCTTTGTCCATGCCGGCTGTGATCACCACAGACTTGCGTTTGAACGAGCCTCGTTATGTGACCTTGCCCAACATCATGAAGGCCAAGAAAAAAC
>JBEDKQ010000083.1:0-10585 GCA_041172085.1 Pseudomonadota bacterium
GTCATGAGTTTTTGGTTGACGGCCACGTAGGCGCTGTCGGTCAACTCAATGCCAATGTGCGCAATGTGTGAGCCCAAGGGGCCCATGGAGAAAGGCACCACATACATGGTGCGGCCTTGCATGCAACCATCGAACAAAGGGTTCAATGTTTGGCGCATTTCGGCGGGGTCCATCCAGTTGTTGGTGGGGCCGGCGTTCTCTTTTTTCTCTGAGCAGATGTAAGTGCGGTCTTCGACGCGCGCCACATCGGACGGATCTGAGCAGGCCAAGAAGCTGCCAGGGCGCTTGGCGGGGTTGAGCTTTTTGAAGGTGCCGCTGTCGACCAATTGTTGGCACAGGCGGTCGTATTCTTCTTCGGAACCATCGCACCAGTAAACATTGGCGGGTTTGCACAAGGCAGCCATTTCGGCCACCCAAGCGATCAGCTTGGGGTTTTTAACGTACGTGGGTGTATTCAGGTTCAAGCCCTGCATCACGGGTGAGTTCATGGGAAAAGCTCCAAAGTTTAAAAATCGTTTTTTGCAAGTACCCGCAAAACCGAAGCTCAAACGAGCTTTCGAAAGACATTTGCAAAAAACGACCCACGAACGCCGAAATGCGCCCTTGGCTGGCCAGTTTCAGACGCTGATGTACCCGTCTTGTAACCAGACCTGAATTTTAGGGAGGCTGACCTGAATTGGGAATGCCTAATTGCTGAATCCACTCAAAATATATGCAAAACTTGCATAAAGTTGAGTTTGGTGCAGTTTGCCATTTAAGCCTTGCAGACTCTCAGCACGTCAAGACCGTAGGCTTCTAATTTCTTTGCGCCCAATCCGCTGATGCCGTGCAAGTCTTCAAGGTTTTGCGGAGATGCAGCAGCAATGGCCGCCAATGTGGCATCGTGAAAAATGACGTAAGCGGGCAGGTTGTGCTCTTTGGCCACTTCGGCTCGCCAAGCTTTAAGGTTGATGTAACGCACCAAGGCGTCTTGGCTGAGGTTGGCAGCAGCCGGACTGGGTGCTTGCGGTTTGCGACTGCGCTTTTCGGGCTTTTGGCTTAATGACTCGCGCAGTTGAACGCTGACTTGACCTTTCAACACGGCACGAGAACCTTCGGTAAGTTGCAGGGTGTTAAAAACTTGGCCATCGACATTCAAGGCACCCATGGCAATGAGCTGGCGCAACACGCCCCTTAGTTGCGTTTCGCTGAAGTTGGCGCCGATACCAAAGGTACTGAGCTGGGTGTGGCCAAATTGAGCCACCTTTTCTGTGGCCTTGCCCCGCAAAATGTCCATGATGTGACCGGCGCCGAAAGAAAAGCCACTGTGCTGCTCGGCGCGAAACACGGTGGACAACAATTTGCGCGCAGCGTCAGTGCCGTCCCAAACAGCGGGAGGATTTAAACAGTTGTCGCAATTGCCGCAGGGCTGGCTGGCCTCGTCAAAATAAGACAGCAATCGCACCCGTCTGCAATCGGTGGCTTCGGCCAATGCCAAGAGTGCGTCCAGCTTTCCGCGCATCACTTGTTTGAAGTTTTCTTCTGCGGGGCTTTCATCAATCATGCGGCGCTGATTGACGACATCTTGCAAGCCATAAGCCATCCAGGCATCTGCGCGCAAACCATCGCGGCCAGCACGCCCCGTTTCTTGGTAGTAGCCTTCGATGTTTTTGGGCATGTCCAGGTGCGCCACAAATCGCACATCGGGCTTGTCAATGCCCATGCCAAAGGCAATGGTGGCCACCATCACGACGCCTTCGTCGCGCAAAAAGCGGTCTTGGTGTTTTTGCCGCAAGGCGGCATCTAAGCCTGCGTGATAGGGCAAGGCATCGATGCCCGTTTGAGCCAGCATCTCGGCCACTTCCTCAACGCGTTTGCGAGATTGGCAATACACAATGCCTGCTTCACCTTCATGCTCGCGCTCAATGAAGCGAAGGAGTTGGGTGGAGGCGTCTTTTTTCTCGACGATGGTGTATCGAATGTTGGGACGGTCAAAACTGCTGATGAAAAGCTGAGCGTCTTCAAGCTGCAAACGTTCAATGATGTCGGCGCGGGTAAGGGCATCGGCTGTGGCCGTTAAGGCCACACGCGGCACGCCCGGAAAACGCTCGTGCAACACGGTAAGACTGCGGTACTCAGGCCGAAAATCGTGACCCCATTGGCTAACGCAGTGGGCCTCGTCAATGGCAAACAAACTGAGATGGCCTTGGGCGTAAAGCGAATCGAGTTGGGCTAAAAATCGAGGCGTGTTGATTCGCTCTGGCGCTGCATATAGAAGGGTAATTTCACCTTTGCGCAAGCGCTGCTCAATGGCGCTGGTTTCGTCTGGGCTTAGGGTGGAATTTAGAAAAGCAGCGCTGACACCTGCTTCGTGCAAAGCACCCACCTGATCGTGCATGAGCGCAATGAGGGGGGACACCACAATGGTGATGCCAAGACCAGCTTGCTGGCGCGCAATGGCCGGAATCTGGTAGCACAGGCTTTTGCCGCCACCTGTTGGCATCAGGACCAGTGCATCGTGACCGCGGGTGACATGCGAGATGATGTCTTGCTGGGGGCCTCTGAATGACTCGTAGCCAAACACCTCGCTGAGGATGCTCAGGATGTTGCGGCTTGGCGTGGATAAAACAGAAGTTGTCACAGCGGGTATTGTCCACCATGAGTTAGCCATCTTGTCTTAACGCACGACGTCTCGTGCCATTCATGAGGCAATGCAAGATGGGCTGCGTTGCCGTTGGCTGGCTTTTACAGCCTCTTGCCGCTTAGGTGATTTTGCTTAGGTGATTTTGAACTGGGTCGCTTTGATCACGTTGGTCCAACGGATCACTTCATCGGCAATGAATTTTTCTGGGTCCGACAAGGTGAAGGGGTCTGCGCCTGCTTTTTCTAAGTCCTGCAAGAAAGAGGGGTCGTTGCGTACTTTGTTGTGCGCCGAGCGCAAAAAGTCCAGCACATCACGCGGCACACCAGCCGGTGTGAAAACGGCGTTGAAAACCTGCACACGCATGTCTGGAATGCCCGCTTCAACCGAGGTTGGAATATCAGGCGCCGCCTTTAAACGCGAGTCAGAGTTGACGCTCAAAATTCGCGCTCTGCCTGCACGGTGTTGTGCCAGCACGGCAGACGACATGATGGGCGTGATCATGGGGAGATGGCCCGCTACCAAATCTTGCATGGCTGGGCCACCGCCTTTGTAGGGAACGTGTTGAACATCCAATCGGCCCGCTTGCAACTTGAACAACTCACCCGTCAAATTGGTGATGGTGCCAGGCCCGGCTGAACCATACGCGTATTTGCCGGGACTGGATTTGATCAAATTGACCAGCTCGCGCAGGTTGTTAGCAGGAACGCTGGGGTTGACCACAATGCATGTGGGATTGATGCTGACCATGCCCACCAAATTGAAGTCTTTAATGGCGTCATAAGTGGCCGTGCCAGACGCCAGTGGGTTGATGATTTGCGTGGAAGAGGTGCCCAACAGCAAGGCATAACCATCGGCTTTGGCTCTGGACACTTCTGTGGCACCAATGGCCCCTCCGGCACCCGCCTTGTTGTCGACAATGAAATTTGCGCCGGTGTGCGCAATGGCATATTTGACCCACAAACGGCCAATGATGTCGCCGTCTCCTGCTGGGGCAAAAGGCACAATGACGCGAATGGGCCGATCAGGGTATTTGGCTTGAGAGAAGGCGGTGGATGGCCATAAACCTGTCAGCAACGGGCTGCCACTGAAGGCCAGAAATTCACGTTTTTTCATGCTTCCAATATAGAGAGAAAGCGGATTGACTTCAATTGGGAATGGGCCTAACTGTGACGAATTCTCATGAGTCGAATTGTTTTTCTACAATAGGGGGATGAAAGCCCTGAACTACACCCGCGCCAAAGACCTGCCAGCCATTCTGGAACAACGCATTGCCATTCTGGATGGCGCGATGGGGACCATGATTCAACGCTTCAAATTGAGCGAAGCCGATTACCGCGGTGAGCGTTTTAAAGACCTCCCCAAAGACGTCAAAGGCAACAACGAATTGCTCAGTCTGACCCGCCCCGATGTGATTCGCGACATTCACGAAGGCTACTTGGCAGCTGGCGCCGACATGGTTGAAACCAACACTTTTGGTGCGACCACCATTGCGCAAGAAGACTACAACATGGCGGATCTGGCCATTGAAATGAACCGAGCATCGGCTGCCTTGGCCCGCGCAGCTTGCGACAAGTTCTCAACCCCTGACAAACCTCGATATGCTGTGGGCGCTTTAGGCCCCACACCTAAAACCGCCAGTATTAGTCCTGATGTGAACGATCCGGGCGCGCGAAACGTGGATTTTGAAACCTTGCGCAAAGCCTATTACGAACAAACACAGGCTTTGGTCGAAGGCGGCGTGGATGTGTTGTTGGTGGAAACCATCTTTGACACCTTGAACGCCAAAGCGGCTTTGTTTGCCATTGAAGAGTATTTTGCAGCCAGCGGTGAGCGTCTGCCCCTCATCATCAGCGGCACCGTGACCGATGCTTCGGGCCGAATCTTGAGCGGTCAAACGGTGACAGCGTTTTGGCACAGTGTGCGACATGCGCGACCCTTGGCCATTGGCTTGAACTGCGCATTGGGCGCGACATTAATGCGCCCCTATATTCAGGAGTTGGCCAAAGTGGCCGGCGACACCTTCATCAGTTGCTACCCCAATGCCGGCTTGCCCAACCCCATGAGCGATACGGGCTTTGATGAAACGCCCGATGTCACCAGCCGGTTGTTGCATGAGTTTGCGGCTGAAGGCTTGGTGAACATTGTGGGCGGTTGCTGCGGCACCACCCCAGAGCACATTGGGGCCATCGAACAAGCGGTAAGTCCGTTGGCACCCCGCGGTTTGCACAAAGCGGCGTTTTACAAAGAAGCCGCTTGAACTGCAGTCAATCACGCGTCGCTGCATTGATTTGGTGCGCGACCCTGCCAGCCCGCATGATTGTTGTGCATACAAGCACAGACTGAAAGCAAACATTGTGGTTTGCTTGAATTGAACCACTTAATGCAAAGCTACGTAAGCAAGCCATTGCCAATGGCTGTAACTCGTTAGTCACAAAATAAACCAGGCTGGCTGCAGGTTGGCCCGTTGTTTGCATAGTGCCTCTTGTCTATACAGAAAAGAGGTTGCCATGTCTGAATTCTTTGACCCGTACAACGCCGATCGTCCCTTGATGCTGAAGTGCAGCTGCGGGCGTGATCACGCCCCTGCTGATCACCATGCAGAAGTTGTTGCTGATGCGGCAGCGGCCACGCTGCGCGCGCGCTCAGAGACCGCAGAATTTGAAGCCTACAGCCAAGAATTCATCGAGGCTACTTTGGTCAAAGCCTTGTTTCCTCAAGACCAAGAGCGACGAAATTTCTTGCGCGCGGTGGGCAAGAAAACCGCCATGGCTGCCATTGCCAGCGTGTTGCCTGTAGCCAGCCTGCAAGCCATGGCACAAGAAAAAGGACCGCTTGAAAAACCAAACTTGAAGATTGGCTTTATTCCAATCACTTGCGCCACCCCGCTCATCATGGCGCACCCTTTGGGTTTCTACAGCAAGCAAGGCTTGAATGTGGAAGTCACCAAAACGGCGGGTTGGGCATTGATTCGCGACAAGATGATCAACAAGGAATATGACGCGTCGCACTTTTTGTCGCCCATGCCTTTGGCCATCAGCATGGGGCTGGGTGCCAACACCACGCCCATGAATGTGGCCACCATTCAAAACGTCAATGGCCAAGCCATTACCTTGAGCCTCAAGCACAAAGACAATCGCGACCCGAAGAACTGGAAGGGCTTCAAGTTTGGTGTGCCGTTTGATTACTCCATGCACAACTTTTTGCTGCGCTACTACTTAGCCGAAAACGGTTTGAACCCCGACACCGATGTGCAAATTCGCGTCATTCCACCAGCAGAGATGGTGGCCAACTTGCGCGCCGGCAACATCGATGGTTTCTTAGGCCCCGATCCTTTCAACCAGCGCGCCGTGTTTGATGAAGTGGGCTTCATTCACATGCTGACCAAAGATTTGTGGAATGGCCATCCTTGCTGCGCGTTTGGTACCAGCACCGAATTCATTCAAAAGAACCCCAACACGTTTGCGGCCTTGTATCGCGCAGTACTGACTTCGGCGGCGATGGCGCGTTTGCCAGGCAATCGCGAATTGATTGCCAAAGTGATTTCGCCAACGCAGTACTTGAATCAACCTGAAGCAGTGATCAGCCAAGTGTTGACCGGCAAGTTTGCCGACGGCTTGGGCAAGATTCAAAACGTGCCCGATCGTGCAGATTTTGACCCGATGCCTTGGCAGAGTTTGGCCGTGTGGATGCTGACACAAATGAAGCGTTGGGGTTACATCAAAGGCAATGTGGACTACAAACAAATTGCTGAAAAAGTTTTTCTCATCACCGATGCGCGCAAACACATGAAGGACTTGGGTCAGCCCGTGCCGCCCGGCTCGGCTTACATCAAGCACAAGATCATGGGCAAAGAATTTGATGCAGCCAAGCCCGACGAGTATTTGAAGTCCTTTGCCATTCACAAGATGGGTTGAACGATTGTGAACACCCTCTCAATTAACTTCCGAGCGGCCTTGGTTTCATTTTTGATCTTGGTTTTTTTCTTAGGTGCGTGGCAGCTTTCATCGCAAGGACCATCCATTGGCGGTGCGACGAAAGCGGGCGCCACCGCAGAAGAAATTGAATATCAAAAGATGATGGGCAAGGACCCGGGTGCTAGCAAGAGCACCGGTTTTCCACCCCCCGTTGAGGTGGCCAAGGCCATCGTGACGCAATTGTCTAATCCGTTTTATGACAATGGCCCTAATGACAAAGGGATTGGCATACAGCTGGCGCATTCGCTGGGTCGAGTAGGTTTGGGCTTTGCTTTAGCCGTGCTGGTTGCGCTGCCTTTGGGTTTTTTAATTGGCATGTCGCCGCTTATGCAGAAAGCCTTTGACCCCTTCATTCAAGTGTTGAAACCCATCAGCCCATTGGCGTGGATGCCGCTGGCTTTGTACACCTTGAAGGACTCCAGCGTCAGCGGCATTTTTGTGATCTTCATTTGCTCGGTGTGGCCCATGCTCATCAACACTGCGTTTGGTGTGGCATCGGTCAAGCGTGAATGGTTGAACGTGGCCAACACCCTAGAAGTGAACCCGCTGCGCAAAGCGTTCTTGGTGATCTTGCCAGCCGCTGCGCCCACCATCGTGACGGGCATGCGAATCAGCATGGGCATTGCGTGGTTGGTCATTGTGGCCGCCGAAATGTTGGTCGGCGGCACAGGTATTGGCTACTTCGTTTGGAACGAGTGGAACAACTTGTCTTTGGTGAATGTGATCTTTGCTGTGCTGGTGATCGGCGTGGTGGGCATGTTGCTTGACATGGCGTTTGCCAAGTTGCAAAAAGGGGTGACCTATGTTGAATGATCAAGTTGAATCTCTCGCTGTTTCGCAAGTGGCATCCCAAGTGGAGCGCCAAGTTGCAGCACAAGGTGTTTTGGCACAACCCGGATTTTTAAAAATTGAAAAACTGGCCAAGACTTACGTGGCAGACAAGCCGGTGTTTGCCGATGTTTCGTTCACGGTGGCGCGCGGCGAGTTTGTTTGCATCATTGGCCATTCTGGCTGTGGCAAAACAACGGTGTTGAATGTGTTGGCCGGATTGGACACGGCCACAGAAGGCCATGCGTTCATGGATGGTCGCGAAATTGCGGGCCCCAGTTTAGAGCGGGGTGTCGTGTTTCAAAGTCATGCGCTGATGCCTTGGTTGACGGTGCGCCAAAACATCGCATTTGCTGTGAAGTCCAAATGGCCAGACTTGAAGACGCCGCAAATCAATGCGCATGTCGAAAAGCATGTGGACATGGTGGGCTTGTTGCCGGCCATCGACAAAAAACCCAGCCAGTTATCGGGCGGCATGAAGCAGCGAGTGGGCATTGCGCGCGCGTTTGCCATTCAACCCAAGATGCTGTTGTTGGACGAGCCTTTTGGCGCGTTGGACGCACTGACCCGCGGCACCATTCAAGATGAACTGATGGGCATTGTTCGTCAAACGCAGCAAACGGTTTTCATGATCACGCACGATGTCGACGAAGCGATTTTGTTGTCCGATCGCATCTTGCTGATGAGCAATGGCAATGAAGCCAGTGGTCATTATGTGCCGGGTAGTTTGGCAGAAGTGGTTCAAAACCCATTGCCACGCGACCGAACCCGTGCACAACTGCACCACTTGCCTGGTTACTACGAGCTTAGAAATCACATTGTTGATTTCTTGGTTTCACGCGCCAAAGCGCATTGATTGCAATTTGGATTGACGCACGCGCAATTCAAAACCACTCACTCAATTTTTCATCCAACTTATTCACGAGGAAAACCATGAACCGCTTAGACGTGACAGAAAAAATCATCAGCACCAAAGTGTCCAAGGGCATCAAGTGGTCTGATGTGGCCGACAAAGTGGGCCTGTCCAAAGAATGGGTTACAGCGGCCTGTTTGGGCCAAATGACCTTGGATGCCAAGCAAGCCAAAATCATTGGCAAGATTTTTAGCCTGACGGCTGAAGAACAAAAGTGGTTACAAGTGGTGCCCTACAAAGGCTCTTTGCCTACGCCCGTGCCTACCGACCCTTTAATTTACCGCTGGTATGAAATTGTGAGTGTGTACGGCACCACCATCAAAGAACTCATTCATGAAGAGTTTGGCGACGGCATCATGAGCGCCATCGATTTCAGCATGGACATCGTGCGCCAGCCCGACCCTAAAGGCGATCGCGTGAACGTGGTCTTGTCAGGCAAATTCTTGCCTTACAAGCAGTATTGATGCAACAAACGCCTTGGGCGTGGTTAAAATAGCCACTCCCAAGGAGCGTTGCAGCCCGCCAGCCACTCAGGCCGCGGGTCAGGCTTGGGACGTCAAGCGGGGCTTGTCCCTTTCTCATTTGCAAACCACGCTCACCTGCGATCCAAGAGGTGAGTTTTGTCTGTTGCTGTTTCTCCATTAAAACTGTCTGGTCTCGAGCCTGTCTCCATTGGCACGGACTCTTTGTTTGTGAACATTGGTGAGCGCACCAATGTCACAGGCTCCAAAGCCTTTGCCCGCATGATTTTGAATGGCGAGTACGAACAGGCTTTGGCCGTGGCGCGTCAGCAGGTAGAAAACGGCGCACAGATCATTGACATCAACATGGACGAAGCCATGTTGGACAGCCAGGCGGCCATGGTTCGTTTCTTGAACCTCATTGCCTCCGAGCCCGACATTGCGCGCGTGCCCATCATGATCGACTCTTCCAAGTGGAGCGTGATTGAAGCGGGCTTGCGTTGTATTCAAGGCAAAGGCATTGTCAACTCCATCAGCATGAAAGAAGGCGTGGACGCCTTCAAGCAACAAGCACAGCTTATCAAGCGATACGGTGCTGCCGCGGTCATCATGGCGTTTGATGAAAAAGGCCAGGCCGATACCTACCAACGCAAAATTGAAATTTGCGAGCGCGCGTACCGCGTGTTGGTCGATGAAGTGGACTTCCCGCCCGAAGACGTTATTTTTGACCCCAACATTTTTGCCATTGCCACTGGCATTGAAGAGCACAACAATTACGCGGTCGATTTCATTGAGGCCACGCGCTGGATCAAGCAAAATTTGCCAGGCGCCAAAGTGTCTGGCGGCGTTTCGAACGTGTCGTTCAGTTTTCGCGGCAATGACCCTGTGCGTGAAGCCATTCACACCGTGTTTTTGTACCACGCCATTCAAGCCGGCATGGACATGGGCATTGTCAATGCGGGCATGGTGGGTGTGTACGACGAGCTCGAGCCTGACTTGCGCGAACGTGTTGAAGACGTGGTGTTGAACCGTCGCCCCGATGCAGGTGAACGTTTGGTGGAGGTGGCAGAAAACGCCAAAGGTGCTGCCAAAGACGACTCACAAAAGTTAGCTTGGCGCGGCACACCCGATGCGCCCGTGTCTGTGTCGGCACGCTTGTCACATGCCTTGGTGCATGGCATCACCGACTTCATCACCGAAGACACCGAAGAAGCCTATCAAGAAGTTTTGGCCAAGAACGGAAGGCCCTTGCACGTCATTGAAGGCCCGCTGATGGACGGCATGAATGTGGTGGGCGATTTGTTTGGCCAAGGCAAGATGTTCTTGCCGCAAGTGGTCAAGTCGGCGCGTGTGATGAAGCAAGCCGTGGCGCACTTGGTCCCTTACATTGAAGAAGAAAAGCGCCAGCAAGAAGCCGCCGGCCAAGACGTGAAGTCCAAAGGCAAGATTGTGATTGCCACCGTCAAAGGCGACGTGCACGACATTGGCAAAAACATTGTGACGGTGGTGCTTCAGTGCAACAACTTTGACGTGGTCAACATGGGCGTGATGGTCCCGTGTCACGAAATTTTGGCCAAGGCCAAAGAAGAAAATGCCGACATCATTGGCTTGTCCGGGCTCATCACGCCCAGCTTGGAAGAGATGCAATACGTGGCCAGCGAAATGCAAAAAGATCCGCATTTCCGTTTGCGCAAAATGCCTTTGCTCATTGGTGGCGCCACCACCAGCCGCGTGCACACGGCCGTCAAAATTGCGCCGCACTACGAAGGCCCTGTGGTCTATGTGC
>JBEDKQ010000084.1:0-10565 GCA_041172085.1 Pseudomonadota bacterium
CCTTGATGCAAAGGACGGACTTAGCGCCGGTGTTGTCGGCAACATCCAACCGAGTTTCTGTCTGAATCATTTCAATATTTCCCAACTTGCACCTTGTGCGCCGCATTGATTAAAAACTTTTAAAGCCTTTAATTGCCTACAGCACCAAGATCAGTCTTGGACCCGTCATCCACACTGCGAACCACTCGCAATGCTTTAGTTTGGGTAGATAACTTCACTTTTTTAGAAGCGAAGCCCACGATTGTTACAACATTTTTGGGCTGTGTCAACACTTTTTGAGGGGAAAACCAAGAATTCATCGGTTTTTTTCTCTGAAATGTGCGATTTAGTTTGGATCAATGCCCCAGTTGGTAGGTTTTTGCCAAAGCATCAAAGGCCTTGAGTTGTGGGTCCACCCCCGTTTCCGCCAGCAGAATGGCCGCGACCGCAGGCGATATTCGGGCTGCCTCTCGGGCATCCAGAAACAGCAGCCGGTTGCGCCTGGCCAACACATCTTCCACTGTGCGGGCATATTCATAGCGCGCAGCAAATCGAACCATGGCTTGGCTCAAGCCAGGCACCAGCCAACGATCATGCCCCTCAATGTCTTTCAACAAAGGGGCATCGGTGCCATAAGCTGCTTCTGCTTCTGCTTCTGCTTCTTTTTGTGCATCTACCTGTGCTTCTGCCTTTGCAACTGTTAACGCGCCAGCCTGCGCGCCCCACAAAGCCGTGTGCGCTGTAACGTCCTCTGCAGTGAGTGACAACATTTGCGCTTTGCGAATAGCCTGCATCACATCAGCCGCCATGGCTCTGTAAGTGGTCCATTTACCACCCGTGACAGTCACCAAGCCATTGCTGGCCACATGGATGGCGTGCTCCCGGCTGACGCTCTGAGTCGCGCCAGCATCCTGGCCTTTGGCGGCTTGGGTGATGGCCAAAGGCCGCAGTCCCGCCCAGACACTGCGCACATCACTTCTAACAGGCGCCCGCATCAGGTACTTGCCAGACTCTTCCAAGATTTGGTCAATTTCTGTGTCTAAGGCCTGCGGCTCCCAATCCACCGATGACTTGGGCGTGTCTGTGGTTCCCAATAGAACTTTGCCTTGCCAAGGCACCGCAAACAACACCCGGCCATCTTGTGTATGGGGCACCATCAAGGCGGTATTGCCAGGCCAAAAAGAGGCATCCACCACCAAGTGCACCCCTTGGCTGGGCCTGACCGCATGCGGCACATGCGTTTGAGTGGTGCCTGCCCCACGGGTTTGTGTCATGGCTTCTATTTGGTCCACCCATGCACCTGTGGCATTGACCACACAACGGGCTTTAACGGTGTGTTGAACGCCTGTTTCTGAATCGGTGCAAAGGAGGCCCGTCACTTTGCCCGTGCCAAACTCTGAGAGCAAGCCCGACACAGGCATGTGATTGAGCACCAATGCCCCATGCGCGGCGGCCGTTCGTGCCAAGGCCAAGGCCAGACGCGCATCGTCAAATTGGCCATCCCAGTATTGCACGCCACCTTTCAAATTGGCAGATTGCGCACCTGGCGCCCTGCTCAGAGTTTCTGCCCGACTCAAAAATTGGGTGGCACCCAAGCTTGCGCGACCCGCCAACAAGTCATATAACTTCAAGCCCAAGCCATAGAACCATTGGTCTCTTCGGCGATAAGCCGGCATGACAAATGGCATGGCATGGGCCAAGTGGGGCGCATTGCGAAGCAGGTTTTGACGCTCGCGCAAAGCCTCCCACACCAGCGGCAAATGCCCCTGCGCCAAGTAGCGCACACCGCCATGAACCAATTTGGTAGAGCGTGAGGAAGTACCTTTGGCAAAGTCATGGGCTTCAACCAACACCACCTTGAGGCCGCGCACCGCTGCGTCGACAGCCGTGCCCAGACCCGTGGCACCGCCACCAATGATGGCCAGATCAAATTCTTCGACGTTTGTGAGTCGCGCCATCAATTGCGCTCTGTCGGTCTGCAAAGGCTTCATTCCATACTTCTTAAATTCGCCTCAGTGAAGACACACCTAGGCGCCCTGTACTGCATCATTTCAATCTTGCGCCCAAGAACGCGATCGCGCAACCGCTTGTCGCCAGCGCACCAGGCCTGTCATGCGTTGGGCTTGCGAGATGCTAGGTTCAAAACGTCGATCTTGCGCCCATTGTGAGCTAATCTGATGGGCACTGGTCCAAAAGCCCGTGGCCAATCCCGCCAAATAGGCCGCGCCCAAGGCCGTGGTTTCCGTAATTTTTGAACGCACAACAGGCACCCCCAAAGCATCGGCTTGAAGTTGCATCAAGAGATTGTTCTGACTGGCGCCACCGTCCACCCGCAACTCTGTGAGTGCCATGCGACTGTCTTTGGCCATGGCTTGAAACACATCGGCCACTTGCCACGCAATGGCTTCCAACGCCGCTCGGGCAATGTGGGCCCGGGTGGTGCCGCGGGTTAAACCAATGAGCAAACCTCTGGCTTGCGCATCCCAATCGGGCGCACCCAAACCTGCAAATGCGGGCACCAAATACACATCGCCCGTATTGGGCACACTGTTGGCCAAGGCTTCTACGTCGCTGGCTTTGTCAATGATTTGCAAACCATCGCGCAGCCATTGCACCGTAGCACCCGCCATGAACACCGAACCTTCTAAGGCATAGGCTGTTGGATGTTGTGCGCTTTGCGGCCCTTGCCAAGCCACCGTGGAGAGCAATTGATTTTGGCTGTGTACCGGCACGGCGCCGGTGTTCATCAACATGAAGCACCCCGTGCCATAGGTATTTTTGGCCATACCGGGCGCAAAACAAGCTTGCCCAAAAGTAGCCGCTTGTTGATCGCCCGCAATGCCCGCAATCGGCAACTGCACCCCCCACAAAGTGGCGTCAGTGAGCGCAACCACACCACTGCTGGGTACCACTTTTGGCAAAACAGCGGCAGGCACATTGAACAGCTTGAGCAAAGAAGCATCCCAAGCTTGCGTGTGCAAATTGAAAAGCAATGTGCGAGACGCATTGCTAGGGTCGGTGACATGCACTCGGCCGCCCGTGAGTTGCCAAATAAGCCATGTGTCGATGGTGCCAAAGGCCAAGTGCCCTTGCTCGGCTTTTTGTCTGGCGCCCGGTACATGGTCCAACAACCAAGCCAGCTTGGTGGCAGAAAAATAGGCGTCAAGTACCAAGCCTGTTTTGCGTTGAATTTCTGCCGCTTTACCGCGTTGCTTCAAGCGATCGCAGACATCGGCCGTTCGGCGGTCTTGCCACACAATGGCAGGGGCAATGGGTATGCCCGTTTGGCGGTCCCACACCACCGTGGTCTCGCGTTGGTTGGTGATGCCGATGGCTTGAATGTGGGATACTTCAATGCCCGCCTGTTTGACGACGTTCTGCATGACCGTTTTTTGGGTCTGCCAAATTTCCTGCGCATCGTGCGCCACCCAACCCGGCTTTGGAAAGTATTGGGTGAACTCTTGTTGCGCTGTGGCCACTGGCTGGCCGTCACGGTTGAACAGCACCGCCCTCGAGCTGGTGGTGCCTTGATCGAGTGCAAGGATGTAGGTCATGGCTTGAAGGTTAACCGAAACAAGCGTGCAGAAAAAGAGCGTCAACCCGCAATCAAAAAAGCGACAATACGGCGCATGACTTCTCCAACCCTCACCGATTTCAAACAAGCACGTTTGGCCTTCATTGGCGGCGGCAACATGGCCAGCGCCATCTTGGGTGGCTTGCTCAAACAGGGCCTGCCCCCAGCCCAAGTCTGCGTGCTTGAACCCTTTGCCGACACAGCGGCCAAACTGCAAAGTGAATTTGGCGTCACGGTGCTTCCTGCTGCCAGCGCTGCTTTGGTCAACAGCGATTTGATCATTTGGGCCGTCAAGCCACAAGTTTTTAAAGAGGCGGCTGCACCTGTTGCGCAGTACACAAGCAACGCGCTGCATTTGTCTGTGGCTGCCGGTATTCGCAGTGACAGCATTGCGCGTTGGCTAGGCACCGATCGCGTGGTGCGCAGCATGCCCAACACGCCCGCTTTGGTGGGCCAAGGCATTACGGGATTGTTTGCACGCGCAGGCGTGACAGATGCCGACAAGCAACGCATACAACAGGTTTTGAAAAGCACCGGTGAATGGCTTTGGGTCAATCAAGAGTCTGACCTCGATGTGGTCACGGCACTGTCTGGGTCGGGTCCGGCCTATGTGTTTTACTTCTTGGAAGCCATGACAGAAGCCGGCATTCAAATGGGCTTGTCGGCCGAGCAGTCATACCACTTGGCGCAAGCCACGTTTGGCGGCGCCACACACTTGTCACGCCAGTCCACCGAATCACCGGACGTCTTGCGTCAGCGCGTCACCTCTAAGGGCGGCACCACTTATGCGGCACTGACCACCATGGCAGAGGCCAAGGTGAAAGAATCTTTCATTCAAGCCATGTTGGCCGCACAGCGCCGCGCAGGTGAGTTGGGCGATGAGTTTGGCAAGGATTGATATCTTGGCTTGATGGCCCTTGAGCCCTTAAGCTCTTAAGCCCTTAGGCCCTTAGGCCCTCAGGTGCTGAACAGGCTGCTGACGACAAGGCCTGCAAATACTGCAAAGCCCACCCAATGGTTCAGACGAAAAGCTTTGAAGCAACCCTCGCGGGTGCGGTCTTTGATCAGCACAAAGTGCCACGCAGCCTGCATGGCGGCCAAGGCTAAACCAAGCTGAATCCACAGGTGATTTGGCGCATCCAGCACAACGCCCCAAACCCACAAATACGCCACATAAAAGCCCATGATGGCGCGCACATCCCAAGCACCCAAAGTGATGGCCGAAGTCTTCATGCCGATTTTTAAATCGTCATCACGGTCGACCATGGCGTACTCGGTGTCGTAGGCCAGAACCCAAAACAAATTTCCAATCAGCAATAGCCAAGCTTGCCAAGGCACCTCGCCAGTGACAGCTGCAAAAGCCATTGGGATGCCAAAGCTGAAAGCCACGCCCAACACCGCTTGCGGCATGGCCACAACGCGCTTGGCATAGGGGTAAATCATGGCAACCGCCAAGGCGGCAAAAGACCAAGCCACAGTTTCGATGCGCAAAGTCAAGACCAACGCAAACGCGATGAGCGCCAAGACAGCCCCCAAAGCCAAGGCCTCCTTCACACCAATGCGGCCACTTGTAACGGGACGCTCGGCTGTGCGCTTCACGTGCCGATCGAAGTCACGGTCGGCCACATCATTCAAACAACATCCTGCGCTTCGCATCAAGATGGTGCCGAGCGTGAACACGGCAATCAAATGCCAACCTGGAAAACCGCCAGCCGCAACCCACAGGGCCGACAAAGTGGGCCACAACAAAAGCAGCCAACCTGCAGGCCGATTCCAGCGAATCAAATCCAAGTAGAGGGCCAGTTTTTCACGCATCAGACTTCGGACTGTTTCCAGGGAATGGTTTGTTCACAGCAGTTCAGGACAAACGCGTGACGCCTGGCAACTTGCATGCATAAATGGCATTGCGCAGTGCCGCGATGGCTTCGTAGCGTGTGAAGCTTTTGCGCCAAGTGAGCACCACGCGGCGTGTGGGCGGTAAACCGCCCGCTTCATCCACAATGGGCAAGTACAAGATATCCGCGTCTTCATTTTTCTTTCGCTTGGGCTGCTCGGCCATGGCCTCTTCGGGCACCGACAAACGCGGCACCAAGGTCACGCCCATGCCTGCAGCCACCATGTGCCGAATGGTTTCCAACGATGAGCCTTCAAAGCTTTTGCGAATGCCTTCGGCATTGCTGGAGAACCTTGCAAATTCTGGGCACACTTCGAGCACGTGATCGCGGAAACAATGACCATTGCCAAGCAGCAGCATGGTTTCGTTTTTAAGTTGCTCAGCGGTGATGGACTTCTTTTTGCCCAGCGGGTGCTTTAAAGGCAAGGCCGCCATGAAAGGCTCGTCGTACAAAGGTGCTGTGGCCAGCCCCGTGTCTGGAAAAGGTTCGGCCAAGATGGCGCAGTCAATTTCGCCGGCGCGCAACATGTCCATCAATTTAACCGTGAAGTTTTCTTGCAGCATGAGCGGCATTTGCGGCGTTTTGCGCATTGACTGCTTCATCAAGTCGGGCAGCAAATAGGGGCCGATGGTGTAAATGACACCCAAGCGCAAGGCGCCCGACAAAGGGTCTTTGCCGCGCTTGGCAATCTCTTTGATTTCTGCGGCTTGCTCTAGCACACGCTGGGCGTGTTGAATGATTTCTTCACCCAAGGGGGTCACGCTGACTTCGTTGGCATTGCGCTCAAACAATTTAAGGTCAAGTTCTTCTTCGAGTTTTTTAATGGCAACAGACAGCGTAGGCTGCGACACAAAGCAGGCATCGGCAGCTTTTCCAAAGTGCCTTTCGCGCGCTACAGCGACGATGTATTTCAACTCTGTCAGGGTCATGCCTATTTCTCAAGCTTTCAAAAACTCAGATTTTCCACCCAGCCAACGCGCAATGTGTCGCTCGGCCAGCTCGGGGTATTTTGCCAAGAGCATAGGCGCAATTTGCCTTGCCCAGGTCAAGAGGTCTTCATCGGTGGCCAAATCGGCAAATCGCAAAAGGGGTGCGCCCGATTGTCGCGCCCCCAGAAACTCGCCAGGACCGCGAATTTCCAAATCGCGCCGAGCAATCTCAAAACCATCGTTGGTGTCGACCATGGCGCGCAACCTCTCGCGGGCCGTTTCGCTCAATCGTCCCCCCTCGGGGGTGCCATACAACAACACACAGGCCGATGCGGCAGCACCTCGGCCTACACGCCCGCGCAATTGGTGCAATTGACTGAGGCCAAATCGTTCGGCGTGTTCAATCACCATCAACGATGCATTGGGCACATCCACGCCCACTTCAATCACGGTGGTGCTGACCAAGACGCCCATGCTGCCTTGTGTGAATTGCGCCATCACGTCACGTTTTTCAAGCACTGACATGCGCGAGTGCAACAAGCCCACCGTGATGCCTGGCAAGACGGCCGACAGTTCTTCGTGGGTGGCCGTGGCATTGGTCAAATCCAATGCTTCACTCTCTTCAATGAGCGGGCACACCCAATAAACTTGCCGGCCTTCGGCCAGTTGCGCGCCAATGCGGCCAATCACCTCATCTCTGCGGCTGTCCGAAATCACTTTGGTCACCACAGGCGTGCGCCCCGGCGGCAATTCGTCAATCACTGAAACCTCAAGGTCGGCGTAGTAACTCATGGCCAGCGTTCGCGGAATGGGCGTGGCTGTCATCATCAACAAATGGGGCTCCATGCCCTCTTCCTGCATCTTGTCGCGCAGCGCCAAACGTTGCGCCACACCAAAGCGATGCTGTTCATCGATGACCGCCAAGGCCAAGTTTTTGAATTTGACCTGCTCTTGAATCACGGCATGGGTGCCCACTACCAAAGCGGCTTGGCCGGATGCAATGAGGGCCAGCATTTCGGTGCGCTCTTTTTTCTTTTGACTGCCGGTCAGCCAAGCCACCTGCACGCCTAAAGGCGCTAGCCAACCCACCAACTTAGCAAAATGCTGTTGCGCCAAAATTTCGGTGGGGGCCATCAAAGCGCACTGCCAACCGGCGTCTATGGCCAGCATGGCCGCCAATGCGGCCACCACCGTTTTGCCCGCACCGACATCGCCTTGAAGCAAGCGGTGCATTGGCACTGGGCGGGCCAAATCTTGGGCAATTTCTTGGCCCACTCGTTGCTGCGCGGCCGTCAGTTGAAAGGGTAAAGCGGCTTTGAGTTGGTCGTGCCAACCGCCCGGCTTGGGTTTCAAAGAGGGTGCGCGCAAGCGATCGCGTTCTTGTTTCGCCATGTGCTGCGACAACTGTTGCGCCAACAATTCTTCGGCCTTGAGGCGTTGCCATGCCGGATGGCTTCGATCTTCCAATGCCGCAATTGAGGCATCAGCAGTGGGGTGATGCAGGTAAGTGAGTGCCTGCCTCAAACTTTGTATGGCTTGTCCGCGGGGCGCCTTGGGCCAGGCCAAAGAAGGTGGCAAGGACTCGGACAGATCGGCACGCGACAAGGCACCGGCAATGGCCCTTCGCAGGTAGGTCTGCGGCAATCCCGCTGAAGTGGGATAGACCGGGGTCAGCACAGAAGGCAACTCACCTGTGGCGGCTTTAAAGGACGGGTGCATCATCGTAAGGCCTAAAAAGCCGCCGCGAATTTCGCCACGGGCACGAATGACTTGACCTACCGACAAGGCTTTTTGTTGGGCTGGGTAAAAGCTGAAAAACCGCAGCACGCAGGTGTCCGTGCCATCGTCAACCGTCACCAGCAACTGTCTACGCGGTCGCAACTGAACTTCAGACGCCGTGATGGTGGCCTCAATTTGAACAGCGTCGCCTTCTCTGGCATCGCGTAATTTGACAATGCGCGTCTCATCTTCATAACGCAAAGGGATGTGCAAGGCCAAATCGATGTCGCGCACCAATCCCATCTTGCGCATCGCTTTTTGCGGCGCAGACAACGGTTTGGGTGGAGAAGATGCGGAAGGGGCGACCATTCCGACATTGTGCCGTGAGCTGGGTGCAACTCAAGCCACACTGGTGGCCAAGGTTAAATTGAATTTAGGGCAGACTTTGCGCGGCTTGCGCCTGCACAAACGCAGACACGACGTCGCGAATGGTTTTGCGCTCAGCGTGTGACAAACTTAAATAACGACCCAGCATTTCACGATCTGCCAACCCCATCTCAATCTGACCCTCGTTCATTTCTGAGACATAGGACTTGCTGGGCGAGCGCCCAAATCGCAACTCATCGGGGCTGACTTGCAACCAATCCGCCAACACACGCAGCTTGTCCTGCGTTGGCATCACTTTTCCAAGCAGCCAGTTGCGAGCGGTGTGAGGCGTGATGCTTCGGCCTTGATACCTGAGGTTGAAAGCATTGGCCACCACCGTGGGCGACGCACGCACCCCGGAGCTCTCCAAAGCGCTGCGCAAGCGGTCAGCAAATTGTTGAGACTCAGGAATATTTGACATACCCATACAGTACTGTCTTGGGTTTGCCTGAAGGTGAATGGAGATATTTACTTTCTGAAATCTTGATTACATTTGGAGGCGAACTCACCGAATGCAAGAGCCCCTCTCACAAGGGTGAACTGCAGCAAGTCGTGGGACAATCTCTTTTTTACTTGGAACGGGCCTGTCTAGCCCTCAAGCACATGAACACATCACTGCCCATCAGCGGCTCAATTAGCGGCTCAGTTAACGGCTCAATTAGCGGTTCATCCAAGACCTCAAACGCCGCCCAGCGTCAATTCAGTTTGAGCGATTTTGATTTCCACCTCCCCCCTGAACTCATTGCGCAACACCCCGCACTTGAGAGAACCAGTTCTAAACTGCTAGACGGCCGCGGCTCAGAACCCGTCGACCGCATCTTCAAAACCTTGCCCAGTCTCATGAGTTCGGGTGATTTGTTGGTCTTCAACGACACGCAGGTGGTGAAGGCGCGCATCTTTGGCGAAAAGTCGACGGGGGGCAAGGTTGAGCTTCTGATAGAGCGGGTTCTGCCTGGCCATCACGTGGTGGCGCACATGAAGGTCAGCAAAAAACCCCCACTTGGTGGTGTGCTGCACATGGGCCGCGACGACAAGTCAGGGGCGCGTGGCTTCACAGCCACCCTGACCGGTCGCTGGCCCGATGAAAAAGGGGCGCTGTTTTGTTTTGCCCTAAGCGATGAGCCGCATGCGCTGATGGCGCAATACGGCCATGTGCCACTGCCACCCTACATCGAGCGACCCTACGACGGCAGCGCCAGCGAAGCGGACATTGCCGAAGACGAGCGCCGTTATCAAACTGTGTTTGCGCGCAACCCCGGTGCCGTGGCAGCACCCACAGCGGCACTGCATTTTGACAATGCATTGTTGTCGCAGTTGAAAGACGTGGGGGTACAAACCGCCAGCGTCACATTGCACGTCGGTGCAGGTACTTTTCAACCCGTCAAAACGGAAAACATTGCCGAGCACACGATGCACAGCGAGTGGTATGACATACCCGAGCCTACGCAACGCGCTTTGCACGATTGCCGTGCGCGAGGCGGCAAGGTCTGGGCCGTGGGGACCACCTCGGTTCGCACCTTGGAGTCTTGGGCCAAGACGGGTCAAGCCCAAGGTGACACTCAAATCTTCATCACCCCCGGCTTTGAGTTTCAATGGGTGGATTGCCTCATCACCAATTTCCATTTGCCCAAAAGCACTTTGATGATGTTGGTCAGCGCCTTGGCGGGCTATGACAAGGTGATGGCACTGTATGCCCACGCCATTGAACAGCGTTACCGCTTCTTCAGTTATGGCGATGCCATGCTGCTGACACGGTCTGCTTAAGCAACGCGTTTTTGACAACCCTTACTTAGAATGAAGCATGCTTCAATTTGAACTTCTCAAAACCGACCCCCACAGCCACGCGCGTCGCGGTCAACTGACCCTGAACCATGGTGTGGTGCAAACCCCTATCTTCATGCCTGTAGGCACCTACGGCACTGTGAAAGGGGTGATGCCGCGCAGCCTTGAAGAGATGGGCGCGCAAATCATTTTGGGCAACACCTTTCATTTGTGGATGCGGCCGGGTCTCGACATCATGAAAAGTTTTGGCGGCTTGCATGG
>JBEDKQ010000085.1:0-27030 GCA_041172085.1 Pseudomonadota bacterium
TTCGAAGGTGGACATGCCGTAGAAGGACAAGGACACAATGAGGAAACGCAGAACGGGGTCGTCGCGCAGTTTGTGCCACGCGCCAGACAAGGTCATGACACCATTGATCATGCCACCCCAACTAGGCGCCAACAAAATGAGTGAGAACACCATGCCGATAGACTGCGTCCAGTCGGGCAATGCGGTGTAGTGCAAGTGGTGTGGGCCCGCCCACATGTAAGTGAAAATGAGTGCCCAGAAGTGAACAATCGACAAGCGGTAGCTGTAGACAGGACGCTCTGCTTGCTTTGGAATGAAGTAATACATCATGCCCAAGAAGCCGGCCGTCAAAAAGAAGCCCACCGCATTGTGGCCGTACCACCACTGCACCATGGCGTCTTGCACGCCAGCATAAGCAGAGTAAGACTTCATGAGACCCACAGGCATGGCAGCGCTGTTGACAAGGTGTAGCAAAGCCACAGCAATGATGAACGCACCAAAGAACCAATTGGCCACATAAATGTGGCGAACCTTGCGGGTGCCTACGGTGCCAAAGAACACAACAGCAAACGACACCCAAACCAAGGTAATCAGGATGTCAATGGGCCACTCGAGTTCGGCATATTCTTTGCCACTGGTGTAACCCAGTGGCAACGTAATGGCCGCCAACACAATGACCAGTTGCCAACCCCAAAAGGTGAAAGAAGCCAACTTCTCGGCAAACAAGCGAACATGGCAGGTTCGTTGCACCACGTAGTAGGCCGAAGCAAACAAGCCGCAACCACCAAAGGCAAAAATCACGGCGTTGGTGTGCAATGGCCGCAAACGACCGTAACTGAGCCATGGAATGCCAAAGTTGAGCTCTGGCCAAGTTAATTGAGCCGCAATGATCACGCCAACCAGCATGCCCACCACACCCCAAACCACCGTCATGATGGCAAATTGTCTGACAACGGTATCGCTGTAGACGCTTGCCTGTTCGTTGGCAAATTTCATTTTCACCTCTTCTAAAATTACGAAGAGAGTGTCTCAACCTAAGCAGCTTTTCGCATTGACTTAAGTCAATCATTTCTAAGAATTCGCTCGCCTTCTGCCTCAATGTCTTCAAATTGCCCGCGGTTCACAGCCCACCAAAGTCCTGCCAAGATGAAAAACACCAAGGCCACAGACAGAGGAATCAACAAATAAAGGATGTCCATCAGGCTTTTTCCACATTTTCAATTACAGCTTCAGCTTCAAATTGAATGGTTTTTGAAAGACGCATGGCATTTAAGACCACACCCAAGGAACTACAAGCCATGCCCAACCCAGCCAACCAAGCGGGCAAATAGCCCAACATGGCAAGTGGCACACAGGCAAAGTTGTAAGCCGCTGCCCAGATCAAGTTTTGGCGAACAATTTGCATGGTTTTGTGACTCAATTTCAGGGTGGCGACCAGCGGTTTTAAATTGCTGGCCATGAACACAAAATCGGCCTTCGATTGCGCCAAAGGCAAGGCTTGACCTAAAGCAAAAGACACATCGGCCCCTGCCAAAACAGGACCATCGTTAAGGCCGTCGCCCACCATGGCCACAACATGCCCCTGCGACTGTTCCAACTTGACTTGTTTGAGTTTTTCCTCGGGCGAGCAAGCCCCCATGGCTTGGGCGATGTTCAAACGAGTTGCCAGTTGCGTCACAGAAGCTTGGCCATCGCCCGACAAAATACGAATTCGCAAACCCATACTTTGGAGCTCGCGCAAAATGTCGGCAGCTTCTGCGCGAGGTGTTTCTGCAAATTCAAAGGTGGCCAGCCAACCCTCTTGATCGCTCAGGTGAGCCTCTAAAACATCGTTGTGCTGGGTTGACACCCCGCAAAAAACAGCTGCGCCCAAACGCAATTCTTTTCGAATTTCAATCCCTGTTGAAGCCACGACCTCACGCAAGGTGGCCTGAACCCCCTGCCCCGCAAACTCTTTGAGATTGTCTAACTGCACTGATGAATTGGCATGGCCAGCGTTGCTGCCTTTGCTGTCTTTGCTGTCTTTGCTGTCTTTGCCGTTGTGTGCCCGCACCAAAGAACGCGAGACGGGATGCAAAGAATGTTGCGCCAACGCCGAGGCCCACGCCAAAGCTTGCGCTGGCTCTACACCCTCGCGGCTTGCGATGTGCTGCAAACTGAAGTCTTCGTTGGTGAGGGTTCCGGTTTTGTCAAAAAAGAGGGTGTCAACCTTGGACAAGCTTTGCAAAGCCTGCAGGCTTCTGAGCATCACGCCCGCTTTGGCCAAAGCACCAGCGGCCGACAACATGGCGGCAGGTGTGGCCAGCGACAAGGCGCAGGGGCACGTCACAATTAGCACCGAAACGGCCACCATCAGTGCATGGGATGGGCTGTACTGCCAACCCCAAGCAGCCGCCAAGGCGGCCATGATCAAGACGCCCCACAAAAAGGGTTTGGCCACCCGGTCGGCCAATAAAGCCATGCCCGGCTTGGACACCGAGGCACTCTCCATCAGCGCCACCATTTGTCCAAATCGAGTTTGTTTGCCAAGCGACATCACCAGAACTTGAACGGTGGCGGTGAGGTTCAAACTGCCTGCTAAAACTTTGTCACCCAAGGCCCTCGCCAAGGGCCTAGACTCACCCGTCAGCAATGCTTCGTCGACCTGCGTTGCACCCACCACAATTTTTGCATCGGCGGCAAACGCTTCACCCGGGCGAACTTGAATGACATCTTGCAATTGCAAATGCCGAAGTGTGATGGCCTCCCAGGCACCCGCACTTGTTTTTCTGTGAACCGCATCGGGCAAGCGGTTCATGACTGCTTCCAACGCGCCAGCTGTTTTGTCTCTAAGCCTGAGCTCAAGCCACCTGCCCGTAAGCAAGAAGAACACAAACATGGTGAACGAATCGAAATACACTTCGGCACCAAAAGGGCCTTGAGGCTCAAAGGTGCCCAAGGTGCTGACCACAAAGGTGACCCACATGCCAATGGCCACCGGCAAGTCCATGCTGATTTTTCTTTGTTTCAAATCGAGCCAAGCCGTTTTGAAAAAAGGCATGCACGAAAAAAACAAAACGGGCAAAGACAAAACCCAAGAAGCCCAACGCAGCAACTGCACCATGTCGGGGGCAATGTCTTGTGGCTCGCTCATGTAAACCGGCGTGGCATACATCATGACTTGCATCATGCACAGGCCAGCAACACCCAATCGCCACAACATTTTGCGAGCGTCTTCTCGGCGCACTTCGTTGGCCAAGGCATCGTTGGCAGGCAAAGTGCGATAGCCTAATTTGGCAACCGCCTTCATCCAGTCGGATGGGCGCGTTTGAGCCGACGACCAAACCACCCTGCCTCTGTGACTGGCCGCGCTAATTTGTGCCGACTTGACACCTGGCACCGACATCAAGGCGTCCTCAATGTTGATGGCGCAGGCCGTGCAATGCATGCCTTCAAACACCACACTCGACGTCCATTGATGGGCTTGCGGGTCGCTTTCTTGACTGAAGTCTGACCACTCCTGCTGGAAGGGCTGCTTGATTTGACATGCCTCGACGATAAGTCAACAAGCTTGCACGAAACTTGATCCAGATCAAGACGCTGGGTTTTCAGAGTTTTAAGCTTGACTCACCCATTCAACAAAGGAGCTCCATATGTACAAACGAATTCTTGTCGCCACTGACGGCTCTGCGCTTTCGAAAAAAGCCGTGGCCGATGCCATCAGCTTGGCAGCCACATGCGGTGCTGAACTCATTGCATTGAAAGTCGTGCCACGCTATCCAATGGCTTACTTTGAAGGCAGCATCCCATTGAATGCCAAAGATGTGGCGCGAATCGAAGGTCAATGGGTGGAAGAAGCCCAAGCAGCCGTCGATGCAGTCACCAAATTGGCAACGGCCAAAGGCGTCAAAGCCAAAGGCGTTGTCAGCCGCTCCGACATCGTGTCCGATGCCATCATTGCAGCTGCCAAAAAGCACAAGGCCGAGTTGGTGGTCATGGCCTCGCACGGCCGCAAAGGCATCAAGCGATTGCTGTTGGGCAGTGAGACACAACAAGTGCTGACGCACTGTCATGTCCCTGTGCTGGTTTTACGCTGAGAACAAATTTTTGTGCTGATCGCGCAATAAATTTTTCTGAACTTTGCCCATGGTGTTTCGTGGTAGCTCTGGCACCACGAAACATTTTTTGGGTATTTTGAAGTTGGCCAATTGCGACTTCAAGGTGGCAATGATTTTGTTGGCATCCAAAGTTGCGCCAGGCTTGGCAATGACCACTGCCACGCCTACTTCGCCAAAATCGGGATGGGGCACACCCACCAAGGCACTCTCGGCCACGCCAGGCATTTCGTTGATGTAGCCTTCAATTTCGGCTGGGTACACGTTGTAACCGCCACTGATGATGAGGTCTTTGCTACGTCCCACAATGGTGACGTAACCACGCTCGTCAAACTTGCCCACATCGCCTGTTTTGAAAAATCCATCGGCTGTGAATTCTTCTTTGGTTTTTTCGGGCATGCGCCAGTAAGCTTGGAACACGTTGGGTCCCTTGACCTGAATGTTGCCAATCTCGCCCACGGGCAAAGATGTGCCATCGTCGCCTTGCACGCGCAACATCACACCCGGCAAAGGGAAACCCACCGTACCACCACGACGCTCGCTTTGTCCGCCATGCCGCTTGTCTGCCGCATAAGGATTGGAGGTGAGCATAACGGTTTCGCTCATGCCATAGCGCTCCAAAATGGTGTGCCCTGTGCGCTGCTGCCACTCTGAAAAAGTTTCAATGAGCAAAGGTGCAGAACCCGCAATGAAAAGACGCATGTTGCGCGTCGCTTCTTTGTTGAGTGACGACTCCTGGAGCATGCGAACATAAAGCGTAGGGACGCCCATGAAGACGGTTGCCTCTGGCATTTTGGCAATGACAAATTTGGGGTCAAACTTGGCCAACCAAATCATTTTGCTGCCATTGATCAGTGCACCATGAATGGCCACAAACAAGCCATGCACGTGAAAAATGGGCAAGGCGTGAATGAGCACATCGCCTTTTTTCCAACCCCAATAAGTTTTGAGTGTCTGGGCATTGCTCAGCATGTTGCCGTGCGTCAGCATGGCACCTTTGCTGCGACCGGTGGTGCCACTGGTGTACAAAATGGCAGCCAAGTCATCCGCATTTTTTGCAGCAATTTTGTGCGTGTCTTTTTGATGGACAGCTCGCTCTAGCAAGGTACCCGTGCGATCGTCATTCAAGGTGAACACATGTTGCGTGCCCGCCTTGAATGCAATCTTGCTAACCCAACCAAAATTAGCCCCAGAACAAACCACAACCGCTGGCTCTGCGTTACCAATGAAGTACTCAATCTCAGCGCTTTGGTAGGCGGTGTTCAAAGGCAAAAACACATAGCCTGCACGCAGCGTTGCCAAGTAAAGCATCATGGCTTCAACTGACTTTTCAACTTGAACAGCAATGCGACTGCCCTTGGGCAATTTCAAGCCATCGAGCAAGTTGGCCATCATGCTGCTTGCGCGGTCTAAATCACGCCATGTGTAATGAAGGCCTTGGTCAGTTTCAACGGCCACTGCATCTAAGTTTGCAGGAAATGCAGCACGCAATGCTGCGAACAAATTCTCTTGAGACATCTTCAATCCAATTTTGCGCCAGAGGCTTTGACCACTTGGCTCCATTTACGTAATTCAGTTTTGATGAACGCATCAAATTGTGCACCCGTTAAATTGGGAAACTCTGCGCCCTGGGCAGCCCATACCGCTTTAGCTTCGTCGCTTTGACAGGCCTTGCGAACTTCCTCAATCATTCTTGCCTGTGCGTCAGCCGGCGTGCTCTTGGGTGCCCAAAGGCCATACCAAGTGCTCACGGTGTAATCGGGCAACCCCACTTCTGATGAGCAAGGCACATCTGGAAATGCAGGGTTGCGTTTGGTACCCGAGACCATGAGGGCCTTGATTCTGCCGCCCTTGATGTGCGCAGCCGATGACCCCAAACCATCAAACATCATGTCCACATTGCCTGCAATCAAATCTTGCAAAGCTGGACCTGCGCCGCGATACGGAATGTGCGTGATAAAGGTTTGCGTCTGGAGCTTGAACAACTCGCCCGCCAAATGATGAGATGTGCCCCCACCTGCCGAGCCATAGTTGAGACGGCCTGGATTTTTCTTGACAAAATCAATGAACTCTTTGACGTTGTTTGCGGCAACTTTTTTGGGGTTGACCACCAACACCTGAGGCACAGCAGCCACAAGCACCAAGGGCACCAAATCGCGCTCTAAATCGTAATCCAGCTTTGGGTACATGCTGGGTGCAATGGTGTGGTGAACAGCGCCCATGAAGTAGTTGTAGCCATCGGGTGCTGCTTTGGCAGCAATGCCCGCGCCAAGCGTACCGCCCGCACCTCCCCGGTTGTCAATGATCAGTTGCTTGCCCGTTTGCTTTGAAAAAATGGCCGACAAGGGTCTGGCAAAAGCATCTGTTCCGCCACCCGCTGGAAAGGGCACCACCATGTTAACGGGTTTGGTTGGCCAACTGGCTTGGGCCCAAGCAGGTACCAGCGGTACCGCAGAAGCGGCTGCTGCCCACTGCAAAAGTGATCGTCTTTGAATACCGTCTTTTGAAAACTGCATGTTTGTCTCCTCGATTGAAATAGAACCAAGCATTTACAAAGCGTCACGCGTTCTTGAACTTGTTCGCTATGACGAATAAAAACAAACCAACCAACATCATTGGCACACACAACCACTGCCCCATGCTGAGCCCCATTGACAACAAGCCAAGGTGTGCATCGGGCTCTCTGAAATACTCCGCTATGAATCGCAAACTGCCATAGCCCATCAAAAACACGGCTGATACTTGTCCGATGGGCCTGTTTTTGCGCGCAAACAGCCACATCACAATGAACAGCAACAAGCCTTCTAGCAAGAATTGGTAAATTTGAGAAGGATGTCTGGGCAAGTCTCCCGCCCCTCTAAAAACCATGCCCCAAGGTAAGTCTGCATCGGCTTGACGGCCCCACAACTCACCATTGATGAAATTGCCAATGCGCCCCGCAGCCAAACCCGTTGGAACGCAAGGTGCCACAAAGTCCATCACTTGAAAAAATGGCCGCTGCCGTGTTTTGGCAAACCACACCATGGCCGCCATGACACCCAACAAGCCACCATGAAAACTCATGCCGCCTTGCCAAACGTAGGCTATTTCTATGGGGTGCGAGAAGTAGTAGGCGGGTTGGTAGAACAAGCAATAGCCTATTCGCCCCCCTAAAACCACGCCCAACACGCCCGCAAACAAGATGTCTTCTACGTCCTTCAACTCCCAATGGGCTAAGCGGGCATAAGGCAAATGGGAAAGTCGGCGAGTGGCCAGGAAATAAAACAGACCAAATGCAGCCAGATAGGTCAGGCCATACCAATGAACGGCGACAGGCCCGAGTTGCAGGGCTACAGGGTTAATTTGCGGGTGAATCAACATGGCTTCAGATTGTGCCCTGTTCATGGACCACGATGAACCCCTATAAGCCCTAAGTTCTAGGGGTTCTACCTGACTCTCCCTTAGAATGGCCGGCTTGAAGTTAAATTCGCCTTAATTGTTCCTTCAATTACTGTTCTGTTGACCCCTAACCCATCCATCAAACCATGAGCGACAAGATCATCCCCATCCAGCCCGCGACCCCCAGCAATCGCCGTAGTGCCAACATCACCCAAGGCAAATCACGGGCGCCTAACCGCTCGATGTACTACGCAATGGGCTACGAGGAAGGTGATTTTGTCAAACCCATGGTGGGCGTGGCCAATGGTCACAGCACCATTACCCCATGCAACAGTGGTTTGCAAAAACTGGCCGATGCCGCTGTGGCTGGTATTGAAGAAGCCGGTGGCAACGCTCAAATTTTTGGCACCCCCACCATTTCTGACGGCATGGCCATGGGCACCGAGGGCATGAAGTACTCCTTGGTCAGCGAAGTCATTTCTGATTGCATTGAAACCTGCGTTCAAGGCCAGTGGATGGATGGCGTCTTGGTGGTGGGCGGCTGCGACAAAAACATGCCCGGCGGCATGATGGGCATCTTGCGGGCCAATGTGCCAGCCATTTACGTGTATGGCGGTACCATTTTGCCAGGTCGCTATCAGGGCAAAGACCTCAACATCGTCAGCGTGTTTGAAGCTGTGGGTCAAAACGCTGCCGGCAATTTGAGCGACTTCGATTTGAAAGAAATTGAAAAGCGCGCCATTCCTGGCACCGGTTCATGCGGCGGCATGTACACGGCCAACACCATGTCTTCTGCGTTTGAAGCGCTGGGCATGTCACTCCCCTTCTCTTCCACCATGGCCAACCCCCATGACGAAACCAAAAACTCTGCCAAAGAATCGGCCAAAGTTTTGCTCGAGGCCATCAAAAAAGATTTGAAGCCCCGCGACATCGTCACCAAAGAAGCGATTGAAAACGCCGTGGCAGTCATCATGGCCACCGGTGGCTCTACCAATGCTGTGCTGCACTTCTTGGCCATTGCCCACACCGCAGGTGTTGAGTGGACCATTGACGACTTCGAGCGCATGCGCAAGAAGATTCCCGTCATTTGCGACTTGAAGCCCAGCGGTCAATATTTGGCCGTTGACTTGCACCGCGCTGGTGGCATTCCGCAAGTGATGAAGGTCTTGCTCAAGGCTGGCTTGTTGCACGGCGATTGCATGACGATCACTGGCAAAACCGTGGCCGAAAATTTGAAAGACATTCCCGACGCACCCCGCGCCGACCAAGATGTCATTCGCCCTATCGACAAGCCTATGTATGCAGAAGGCCACTTGGCTATTCTGAAAGGCAACTTGTCGCCCGAAGGTGCTGTGGCCAAAATTACCGGCTTGAAGAACCCCGTCATCACAGGCCCAGCTCGCGTGTTCAACGACGAGCAATCTGCCTTGCAAGCCATTTTGGACGGCAAGATCAAAGCGGGTGACGTCATGGTCTTGCGTTACCTCGGCCCCAAAGGCGGCCCCGGTATGCCCGAAATGTTGGCCCCCACAGGCGCCCTCATTGGCGCAGGTTTAGGCGAAAGCGTGGGCCTCATTACCGACGGTCGTTTCTCAGGCGGCACATGGGGCATGGTGGTAGGACACGTGGCGCCAGAGGCTGCTGCTGGCGGCACCATTGCCTTTGTGAACGAAGGCGACTCCATCACCATCGATGCACACAAACTCATTTTGGAATTGAACGTGCCCGAAGCAGAAATTGCCAAGCGCCGTGCCAACTGGACAGCGCCAGCGCCACGTTACACACGTGGTGTGCAAGCCAAGTTTGCATTCAATGCCTCTAGCGCCAGCAAAGGTGCTGTGCTTGATTTGTATTGATCCAAACTGAGTGCACCTGGCAATGAAGCTTTTACGAAGTTTGCGATGGGGGCTGTTGACAGCCCTCGCCTTGTCATGCAACTTGGCTGCCATGGCCGATCAAGCTTTGGCCACCAAGAAGAATTGCATGGGCTGTCATGCGATGGAACGCAAAATGGTAGGCCCGTCTTACAAGGACGTGGCCAAAAAGTATGCGGCCGACACAGGTGCAGCCGACAAGCTGGCACTCAAAATTCAAAAAGGTGGCGCAGGCGTCTGGGGCCCAGTGTCTATGCCCAGCAATCCACAGGTCAATGAAAAAGAGGCCAAAACTTTGGCCTCTTGGATTCTCAGTTTGAAGTAAATTTCAAAGGCCAATGGCAGCAATACCTGCCTTGGCAATTTGCGCATCTTCGTTAGACTTCACACCGCTCACGCCTACTGCGCCCAAGCAAAAGCCATCCTTCATGATGGGCACGCCGCCTTCCAACATGCCTTCCACTTCTGGGGCAGACAAGAAGGAAACGCGACCGCCATTGATCACGTCTTCATAAATCTTGCTTTCGCGGCGACCTAAAGCAGCCGTCTTGGCCTTGGACGGCGCAATGTGAGAAGAAATGGGGGGTGCGCCATCCAAACGTTGGAAGTGGAGCAAATGACCGCCTGCATCCACAATGGCAATGCTGACGGCCCAGTTGTTCTTCTGGGCTTCTGCTTGGGCTGCAGCAGCAATGGTTTGAATGTCTGAGAGTTCTAGGCTAGATTGAGTTTTCATGGTTCTTAGAGAATGAAAAAAATGACATGCAAGCATAACGCAGCCCTAGAACGCCATTGCATACACCCAAGTCACTACACAAAAGACCTTGGAAACTTTGGTAAATAGGGTATTTTGGGTTACAAGCCCTACAATTTGCTCACCCGATAACGGGTGTTATTTCAGGAGTTCACACATGAGCGATCTTCAAACCATCGAACAACCCAGTTGGGGCGGCGTTACCAGCACCCCCGCTGAACGCAACAAGGTTATGCGCAACACCTATTGGTTGTTGGCACTTAGCTTGTTGCCTACCGTATTAGGCGCCTGGTTAGGCGTTGCCACCGGCATTACCCAGTCTTTGGGCGGCGGGCTTGGCCTGGTGCTGTTCATTGGCGGCGCCGTCGGTTTCATGTTTGCCATCGAAAAGACCAAGCATTCTTCAACGGGTGTTTTGGTGTTGCTGGCCTTTACCTTCTTCATGGGCCTCATGCTGTCCCGCATGATTGCCATGGTGTTGGGCTTCAAAAATGGTGCAGACCTCATCATGACGGCCTTTGCCGGCACGGCGGGTGTCTTTGCTGTCATGGCCAGCTTGGCAAGCGTCATCAAGCGTGACTTGTCTGGCATGGGCAAGTGGCTGTTTGTGGGTGCCTTGGTTTTGATGGTGGGCGGCATCGTCAACATTTTTGTGGGCTCTACAGCCGGCATGATGGCCTTGTCTGTTGCAGCCATCGGTATCTTCAGCGCCTACATGCTGTATGACCTGAAGCAAATCTTGGACGGCGGCGAAACCAACTACATCAGCGCCACCCTCATGTTGTACATGGACCTGTTCAATGTGTTCCAAAGCCTGTTGGCCTTGTTGGGCATCATGGGCGGCGAGCGCGATTAATTTTGAAAGGCCTGTCAGGCCTTACAGGGCGCTGATGTTTGTTTGATCAACAGCGCCTGTCCAATCGAAAGCATCTGGGTTGCAAAACTCAGATGCTTTTTTTATGCAGATTCGATGCGTTCAAACACCGCCATGCTTTCCACATGGGCGGTGTGTGCAAACATGTTGATCACGCCAGCACTGATGCAGCGGTAGCCGGCCCTGTGCACCAACAAGCCTGCATCGCGTGCCAATGTGGCGGGGTTGCAGCTGACATACACAATGCGTTTGGGAAATTGCCAAGGGCCACGCAGTTCGGCGTTTTCATGCAATTCGGCCATGGACTTGGCCAAAGCAAATGCACCTTCTCGGGGTGGATCAATGAGCCACTTGTCGGCTATGCCATCGGCCATGAGCATTTCTGGGGTCATCTCAAATAAATTGCGCGCAATGAAGGTGGTGGGCGCCAACAGTTTGCCGTCACCCCGCATGCTTTGATTGCGGGCAAAGTTGTCACGCGATCGGGCCACCAAAGTTTCTGAGCCTTCAATGCCCACCACCTCTTTGGCAGTGGTGGCAATGGGCAGTGTGAAGTTGCCCAAGCCACAAAACCAATCGATAACCCGTTCATGCGCTTCAGGCTTGAGCAAGCGCAATGCACGCGTGACCAAGACGCGGTTGATGTGCGGATTGACCTGCGTGAAATCGGTGGGCTTGAAGGGCATGTGAACCCCAAAGTCGGGCAAATCGTAAGAGAGCTCTGTGCCGCCTTCGTCCATCAGCTTAACGGTATCGGGGCCTTTGATTTGCAACCACCACTGCACTTCGTGTTGCTTTGCAAAGGCACGCAAGCGCTCTTCATCGGCTGAGCTTAGGGGCTCTAAATGGCGCAGTACCAAAGCAGTCACTGAGTCGCCTTGCGCCAATTCAATTTGGGGAATGGTCTCGCGGGCGTCCATGCCAAAGATCAGGGCACGCAAGGCCATCAGCATGGCGCTGATGTTGGGCGGCAACACGCGGCAGGTTTTGATATCGGCCACGTAGCGACTTTTTCGCTCGTGAAAGCCAATGAGGACCTCGCCTTTTTTATGCACATAGCGAACCGACATGCGCGCGCGATAGCGATACCCCCAGCTGGGGCCTTCCATGGGACGCAATAAATTTTCGGGTTTGACTTTGCCCAAATGCCACAAATTGTCTTCAAGCACGCGCTGTTTGATGGCCACCTGTGCACTGGCTTCTAGGTGCTGCATTTTGCAACCGCCACAGGCGCCAGCATGCAAGCCAAAGTGTGGGCAGCCAGGCTTGACGCGCTGCGAAGATTCGCGGTGGATGGCCGTGACCACACCGGCTTCCCAGTTGTTCTTCTTGCGATGCACGTTGACCGACACCATCTCGAAAGGCAATGCACCTTCAACAAAGACCACCTTGCCATCGGGTCTGCGGGCAATGCCTTGGGCCTCCATGTCGAGTGCGTCAATGTGCAACCAGCCATCGGGCAAGTCAGTTCGGCCTGGAATGATTTCTTGTGTTTGTTCTTCTCGGGAAGAATCGCTTTTTTGGCTCATGGACGTGCAGGCAAAAATTTGGTGGGATCGACAGGTTTGCCTTGTTTGCGAATTTCAAAGTGCAACTTCACACGGTCTGAATCGGTGCTGCCCATTTCGGCGATGCGCTGGCCTTTTTGCACAGACTGGTCTTCTTTGACCAACAAAGTTTGGTTGTGTGCATAGGCGGTCAAATAGGTGTTGTTGTGTTTCAAGATGACCAAGTTGCCATAGCCTCTGAGACCCGAGCCAGCGTAAACCACTTTGCCATCGGCCGCAGCCAAGACAGGGTCACCCGCCTTGCCTGCAAAGTCGAGGCCTTTGTTTTTGGCTTCGTCAAAACCGGCCAAGACAGCGCCTTGATGGGGCCATGCAAAAACCAATCCGTCATCTGCGTTAGGTGCAGCACTGGCGGCTTGAGGGGCTGGCTGAGAGGTTTGTGGCTGGGCAGTGGATTGTGCTTGTTGTGCTTGTTGTGCTTGTTGTGTCCCAGATTGGGCCGTGGCTGCGGGCTTTTGAATGCCCGCCACCTTGGGCTCTGAAGACACGGGAGTCACAGGAGCAGTTGGCGGGACCACTCGCAACACTTGGTCTACTTCGATCACATTGGGGTTGTCCAAGCCATTCCACTTGGCAATGTCGCGCCATGCTTGACCGTGGTCAAGTGCAATTTTGGTGAGCGTATCGCCAGAGCGCACACTGTAGTAGCCTGGTTTGCCGGCATTTTCAGAGCCTGGCATGGCAGGCCCCATAGAAATGGGCGTGCTGACGGCACCTGTTGAAGCAGTGGCCTGTGGACTTGGCGCTGGCGCTTTGGCTTGGCGTCCTGCGCTTTGGCCAGCGCCTTGGCCCGCAACACGGTCTTCTACTGGAACAGGGCCACGAGGCTTAGAGCCGCATGCCACCAGGGTACTCAAAGTCAAACAACAAAGTACCGTCAACAATTGACGGCCACACTTCAATTTCATGCCAAATCCTTCAGGAGACACCCGATTTTAGAGGGACAAAGTGCACAGCCTCTAGCACGCTTTGCTTAAAACCCTGAGGTGTCTTGTCGACCACCATGAGGGCCTGTTGACCATTGGCCGTGACTGTTGGCGCAACCAAGCGTCCGCCCACAGCCAACTGATCAAGCCAAGCTTGAGGCACCGTTTCGCCACCTGCTGCAGAAATGATGGCGGCATAGGGCGCACCCTTGGGATAACCCAGCATGCCATCGCCGAAGAGCAAGTGAACATTGGCCAATCTGAAGTGGCGCAAATTGGCGCGTGCTTTTTCGTGCAGGCCTTTTAAGCGCTCGATGCTGTAAACCTCGGTGGCGACGTGGCTTAAGACTGCTGCTTGGTAGCCACAGCCTGTGCCAATTTCGAGCACACGCCCAAGCTTGGCATCGGTACCTTGCCGCAGCAACTCGATCATTCTTGCCACCACATTGGGCTTGGAAATGGTTTGCCCCAAGCCAATGGGCAGGCTGGTGTCCTCGTAAGCTTGTGCCACCAACGCACTTTCAACAAATCGATGGCGTTCAACGGTGCCCATGGCTTGCAACACCATGGGGTCTTGAAGGCCTTGTGCTGCCAATTTTTGCACCATGCGTTGTCGCACTGCACTGGAGTCCATGCCCAAATTTTGAACAGGCGAAGGCGCTGAGGTGGGTGATGCGTTAGGGGACGCGGTAGAGGACACGTTAGAAGATGCGGCAGGCTTCACTGTGGCACTGGCTTTGAGCGTGCGAGGCGCTGGCGTGGCCTTGTCCAACTTCAGCGGAAACCCTGGGCGCTGTGCCATCAAGTACCCCACACCTTGAGCTTGGACAAATTTTGAGACCAAAACCCTGCATTCTCGTGATCGGTTAAGTCGACCTTCAAAGGGGTGATGGTAACGTGGCCATTCTTGGCCGCATGAAAATCAGTGCCTTCGCCATCGTCCATGGCTTCACCGGCGTTGCCAATCCAGTACATGGTTTCGCCGCGGGGGCTGAGTTGGGTGATGACAGGCTCGGCGGCATGGCGTCTGCCAAGTCGGCAGAGCTTGGCGTTTTTCCACTCGGCCGTGGCGTTGGGAATGTTGACATTCAAAAGCCAAGGCGATTTGCCAATCAGTTGGGCTTCTTCAAATTGCCCCACCATGTTTTTGGCAAATTCTGCAGCCTGGTCTAAGTGTGCCCAGCCTTTTTCGGTTTGAGAAAAAGCCAGCGCTGGAATGCCAAACAAATAGCCTTCCATGGCCGCACCCACAGTGCCAGAATAAAGCGTGTCATCGCCCATGTTGGCGCCGTTGTTGATACCCGACACCACCAAATCGGGACGGTAGCCCAACAATCCCGTGAGTGCAATGTGCACGCAGTCGGCAGGTGTGCCATTGACGTATCTAAAACCGTTTTCACCTTGACGCACATACAGCGGTGAATGCAGGGTGAGCGCATTGGACTTGGCGCTGTTGTTGTGCTCGGGCGCTACCACCTCCACATCGGCCACTTGTTTGAGGGCATGGTAGAGCGCCACAATGCCTTCGGCACGGTAACCATCGTCGTTGGAAATGAGAATTTTCATGGGTCTGTCCTAGCCCTCAATTGTAGGTCGCTACCGAGACATCCCGAAGCTCACTTTGCCCTTTATATTCAAGGAATTGTGTGATTTTTGAGGAGAATTTCTGTGCACGCTTGGCTCTGTGAAAACCCCGTCGGTGTTGAGGCTCTGTCTTGGAAAGAATTGCCCACGCCTGTGCCTCAAGCTGGGCAAGTTTTGATCCGCATTGAAGCGGCCAGTCTGAACTTCCCCGACCTGCTCATTGTTCAAAACAAGTACCAAATGAAACCCGACCTGCCCTTCGTGCCAGGCTCGGAATATGCAGGCGTGATTGAAGCCGTTGGCGAAGGTGTGACGCACCTCAAAATCGGTCAATCCGTGGCCTGCTTGTCGGGCACCGGCGGCTTTGGCACCCACACCTTGGCGCCGGCCAAGTTGTGCATGCCCTTGCCAGCAGGTTTTCCCGCTGTCGATGCGGCGGCCTTCATCATGATCTACGCCACATCTCACCACGCGCTCATTGACCGCGCAGCGCTCAAAGCTGGTGAAACGGTTTTGGTGCTGGGTGCGGCAGGCGGTGTTGGCACAGCAGCCATTCAAATTGCGAAAGCGGCTGGTGCGCGCGTCATTGCGGCAGCATCGACCGATGAAAAATGCGCCCTCTGCAAATCTTTGGGCGCCGACGAAACCATCAACTACACCACGCAAAACATGCGTGAGGTTTTAAAAGCCCTCACTGAAGGCAAAGGCCCCGATGTCATATACGACCCAGTGGGCGGTGACTTTGCTGAGCCTGCTTTCCGCTCCATTGCATGGCGTGGCCGATATTTGGTGGTGGGCTTTGCGGCAGGCCCCATTCCTGCCCTGCCCTTCAATTTGGCGCTGCTCAAAGGTGCCTCTATTGTGGGCGTGTTCTGGGGCGATTTTGCGCGCCGCGAACCGCAAGCCAATGCCGCCATGATGGCCGAATTGGCACAGTGGTATGCCCAAGGCAAAGTCAAACCCGTCATTGACCGCACCATGCCCATGAGCGACCTGAAGGCCGCTTATGCGCACATGGGTTCACGCGGCGTGATGGGCAAATTGGTGATGGTCAACTAAACCATCGCCGGTCAACCCGCTTAGCCCTGCTTTTTCTTTTGAAAAGCAGGGTCGTAGCGGCGAATCCAATTGAAGAACTCGTGGTACCACACCACGTTGTTGGCAGGCTTCAAGATCCAATGGTTTTCGTCGGGGTACCAAAGCAGCCTTGCGTCCACACCCTTGGCCTTGAGCGTGTTGTAGTACGCCAAGCCTTGCGCATCGGGCACGCGGTAATCTTTGGCGCCATGAATCACCAAGGTTGGCGTTTTCATGGTGGCGGCAAACGCATGAGGACTTTGCGCATGAATCTTCTTCATGTTGTCCCAATAGGATGCGCCCAGCTCTTGAGGATGCCAACCATAGGCATCGTCTGAGAACATGCCCACCCAGTCAAAACAGCCTGCATGGCAAACGTAGGCTTGGTAGCGGCCGGGCTTCACGTGTGCATTCATCCAGGCCACCATGTAACCGCCGTAGCTGCCGCCCGTGGCAAACACGCGCTCTTTGGCAATCCAAGGTTTTTTGCGAAGCCAATCGGTGCAAGCTTCCATGTCTTGCAACTCAAATTGCCCCCACTTGTGGCTGATGGCATCTAAGAACTTGAATCCAAAACCAGAAGAGCCGTGGTAGTTCACATTGGCCACCACATAGCCTTGTGCGGCAAACACGTGGTAGTTCCAACGCCAATGCCAAACATCTCCCGGCCCGGTGTGAGGACCGCCATGGATGGTATGCAGCAAGGGGTATTTTTTGTCCTTCTTGAAGCCAGGTGGAAAGTGCAGCCACACCTGAACATCGTCACCTTGGGCGCCTTTGAACCAGTGTTCTTCTGTAGCGCCCAAAGCCAGACCCTGCATCAGTTCGTCGTTGAACGATTCCATTCTTGAAACCGCTGGCAGAGAAGCATGGCCAGCCTCATCAATGCCTTGAACTTGAATGCGACCTGGGTGAACGGCTTTGTCGAACAAACTGACCAAGCGACCTGCCGCCATGTCAAAGGCATGCACCGTGCCGCCCTCAATCACTTGACTCACTTGGTGTGTGGCCATGTCAAATCGCCAGACATGCTGCCGGCCTTGGTCTTCTGCCTTGCACAGCAAGGCGCTACCATCCTCGCTCCACATCAAAGGCGCTTGGGGTTCGCGATCCCATTTGTCGCTGAGTGTTTTCCAACCCAGTTTGCGTTGGGCGGTTTGTGCCTTTGCTGCTGCAGGCAACTTCAAGCAAGCTAGGCGATTGGGTTGCGTGTTGCTGATCTGCTGGTGAGAGGCCAAAAAGGCCAATTGCTCGCCATCTGGACTGTAAGAAGGGGCAGAGAAATCCCATGCACGGTCGTTGACCAAATTGCAAATGTTTTGAACTTTGGCGCCGCGCAATTCAATCTGCGCCAAGGCCATGCGAGGCGCAGGATTTTGGCCACGATCGGGATCGTGCACAAAGGTGATGCTTTTGCCATTTGGTGCGATGGCAAAGTCATTGGCACCTGGCTCACGACGTTGCAATTCAAAGTCTGTGCCTTCCAACAAGTCATGAACACGCCCCGTGGTCAGATCCATGACACACAAATGCGGCACACGGTTCATGGGCAAGTTGTGATCCCAATGTCTGTAAACCGCATCTTCGGTGGCAAAGGCCGAGTCTTTGACCGCCAACACTTCTTTGAGTTTTTCGGCTTGTGCTTTAAAGCCCATTAACTGCGGCCAAACCCAAGTGACAAAGGCAATACGCTGCCCATCTGGAAACCATTTGAAATCGACAACACCCGTGGGGACCTCTCCTGCGCGGCGCGCTTCACCGCCATCCGGTGGAATGAGGTAAAGCTGAGGCTCTTGGTCCTTCTTGCCGTTTTGTTCACGCTTGGCCACAAACGCAATCCAGTCGCCATTGGGTGAGAACTGAGGCCGGCCATCTTTGTCACCACATTGGGTCAATTGGCGTGCTTGACCTCCCAAGGTTGACAACAACCAAATGGCGCTTTGAATGTTGTTGTCTTTGACGGAGGGTTGTGCCACTGCGCAGACGGCTTGTGCACCGTCAGGACTGATGCTGGGTGCCCCTAGACGTTTCAGTTGCCACATCAACTCGACGGTGAGGTGTTGGGTCTTTGATTTGGACATGTGCGTCTCCTTTTAAACAGAAGGACTTTTTGTTGGCATGAATTATGGTTTGAAAAAACAAAAAGGCTTGCAAGAAAACTTGCAAGCCTTTGTATTTTTGGGGTGGCTGATGGGGCTCGAACCCACGACAACAGGAATCACAATCCTGGACTCTACCAACTGAGCTACAGCCACCGTAGAAGCGGAATTATAGCTGGCTTCCGATTTGGCTTTTTCAGGCGCTGGTTTGGCCACCAAAATCTCGGCCTTCAACATCGATTTGAGTTGGGCCAAATAAGCCTGTGTTTCGGCAGAGCCCCACAATTGTGTGAACTGCTGCTGTGCCTGTTTCATCAACTCTTTGTTCTCAGCCTCTGGTGGCAAGACCTTGGTCACACGTATGACTGCGTAGCCCATAGCGCCCAAATCGACGCCTTCTATGGCGGGCAACTTAACGGGGTCGGCTTTCAAGACGGCATTGACCACTTGAGGCAATTGTCTTTGAGATTTTTCGCGAGACAACACGATGGCATTGGGCAAACCATCAGCGTTTGCATTGGCTTTTAAGGCTGCCAAACGTTGCTCGCCTTGCGCTTTGGCCAATGCAGCCGCCTTGTCTTGTGTCACATTGCGTTTGACGATGTCTTTCACATCGGCAAATGGCAAAGCTGCGGCAGCGTGGTATTTGACAACACGCGCAGCCACCATAGTGTTGGGTGCCACTTCAATGGCTTCCGTGTTGCGTTGTTTTTGCAAAGAGGCTTCACTGAACAAGGCTTGCAACAAGCCAGGATGGCTGAGCGGATTTTTGGATTGCGCGGCTTGAGGCGCAGGGTTGCGCAATACTTGAGAAGCCTTTTGGATGTTTAATTTGAGTTTTTCAGCAACGGGTTTCAAGCTGTCTGATTGCTCATAGACCGTGTTGGAAAAAGTTTCTGCCAGCTCTGCGTATTTGCGCTGCGCTTGCTGCTTCTTTAATTCAGCTTCAAGCGAAGGACGCATGGCTTCAAAACTTTGAGCTTTAGGGGCCTTGATGTCTGTCAATTGAATGATGTGATAGCCAAACTCTGACTCGACCACATCGCTGATGTCGGCCTTCTTCATGCCAAAGGCGGCATCTTCAAATGCTTTCACCATTGCACCGCGTCCAAAGAAGTCCAAATCACCGCCTTTGACAGCTGAGCCAGGATCTTGCGAGTTTTTGCGCGCAACTTCTGCAAAGCTGGCAGGCTTGGCTTTGACGGATTGAAGCAGCGCCTCAGCTTTGGCACGCGCCGCTTTTTTCTCGGCGTCGGGCGCATCTTTGGCTGCCGTAATCAGGATGTGACTGGCACGTCGCTCTTCTTTGCTAGAAAGACGTTGCAAGTTTTGTTCGTAATACGTTTTAAGGTCTTGCTCGTTCACAGTGACAAGGTTTTTCAAGCTGTCTGTGTCTAACACAATGTACTCAATGTCAGCCGATTCGGCCGATTGAAACTTGGCTGTGTTTTTGTCGTAATAAGCTTGCAAATCTGCATCACTCACAGTGACTTTGGTCAAAAAATCGGTGGCAGGAAAATTCAGAATTTGAACTTCACGTCGCTGCATGAACGCGTTCAATGCAGTCTGTGTTTGCGCGGGTGTGGCATAGGCAGATGCCTGCACACCCTGAACCACTTGACGGCTGGACAAATCGGAACGCACTTGCATTTCAAACATCTCGGGCGTCATGCCTTGAGAGGCGGCCAATTGCTTGTAGCGCTCCATGTCAAGTTTGCCATCTGGGCCCCGCAATGCCGCAATTGAGGGGCTTTGCTGCAGCTCTCTGGCCAAGCGTGAATCGCTGGCGACCAGATGAAGTTTTTGAGCGGCGCCTGCAATCACCTGTTCACGAACCAAGCGCTCTAAAGTGGCGTACTTGGCCTCTGGCGTGTCAAACATCTTGATGTCAATGCTTGGCATGGAGGCCCGAATGCGATCGACTTCGCGTTTGTGCGCAGCATCCCACTCGGCTTGCACAATTTTGTTGCCATTGACTTTGGCGACGACGGCACCTTGATCGTTGAAGCGGGTGTAGCCTTCAATACCAAACATCACAAAGGACGGAATGATGAGCAAGAACAACAAGCCCATCATGATCTTGGTATTGTTGCGGACAAAATCAAACATGTGAGAACTCTCTTTGTAGTGGCGCTGTAAATGTCTCAAAAAGACAAAAGGCGAACAACTTGTTCGCCTTTGTTTAGGGGTGGTGGGTGATGACGGGGTCGAACCGCCGACCTACGCCTTGTAAGGGCGCCGCTCTACCAACTGAGCTAATCACCCCCCTTAATCAAAGATTAATTCAAGGCGTCTTTCAAGGCCTTACCTGGACGGAACTTAGGCACCTTGGCAGATTTGATTTTAATGGCTGCACCAGTGCGTGGGTTGCGGCCAGTGCGCGCAGCGCGCTTGGTCACAGCGAAAGTACCGAAACCAACCAAAGCGACAGTGCCGCCCTTTTTCAATGTGGTGCGAACGGCGCCAATAGTGGCTTCCAGTGCGCGACCGGCAGCAGCTTTAGAAATGTCTGCTTGTTTCGCAATGTGCTCGATCAATTCTGTTTTGTTCATACAAAGAGCCTTAGAAAAAATTTGAGCACCCGAGTGAACGAGTAACTCATCATTGTCAAAAAATTTTGTTTGAAGTTTGTGTAAAACTTCTAAGACAAAGCCTTGTCTTCGCAGGGCATTTCGTCAACTTCAATTTAGCCAGACAAACAGCGTCTTTCAAATGATTTTAAGTCTAGAAACCGCAGTGCGAAACGGATTCTAGACGCAAACTGAATGAGTGCGCAGGCTTGACGTAAAAAAAATTGTGAAATCTATATTCCTGATCTCAAAAGTTCTCATAAAGCAGCTGCAATGGCTTTGCCAACATCTTGCGTATTAGCAGTTCCCCCAATATCCAACGTGCGGGGTGCACCGCTATGAGGCGCCAATACTTTTTCTATGGCAGCCAACACAGCATCGTGGGCTGGTTTGCAACCCAAGAATTCAAGCATCATGGCACCACACCAAATTTGTCCTATGGGGTTGGCAATGTTTTTGCCTGCAATGTCTGGCGCAGAACCGTGCACAGGTTCAAACAAAGATGGATGTGTTCGATCAGGATTTAAATTGGCACTGGGCGCAATGCCAATGGTGCCTGTGCACGCAGGGCCTAAATCGCTCAGGATGTCGCCAAACAAATTGCTGGCCACCACCACATCAAAGAAGTCGGGGCGTTGCACAAAATGCGCCGTCAAAATATCAATGTGAAATTTATCGACATTGACGCCAGGATAATTTTTGGCCATTTCAACCACACGCTCATCCCAGTACGGCATGGTAATGGCAATGCCATTGGACTTGGTGGCGCTGGTCAAATGCTTCTTGGGCCGTGACTGTGCCAACTCAAATGCAAACTTCAAAACACGGTCTACACCAATTCGCGACATCACCGTCTCTTGCATCACAATTTCGCGGGGCGTGCCGGGGTACATGCGGCCACCAATGCTGGAGTATTCGCCCTCTGTGTTTTCACGAACGATGTACATGTCAATTTCACCAGGCTGTCTGGGCGACCCATCACGGCGCACGACGGGGGCAATGATGCCTGGCATCAGACGTGCTGGTCGCAAATTGATGTACTGATCAAACTCACGGCGGAACAACAACAAGGATCCCCAAAGTGAGACGTGGTCTGCAATTTTTTCGGGCCAGCCGACAGCACCAAAGTAAATGGCATCGTGGCCACCGATTTGGTCTTTCCAGTTGTCAGGCAACATTTGGCCGTGTTTTTCAAAGTAGTCCCAGCTTGAAAAGTCGAAATGGTCAAACTTCAAATCGAGGTTGAATTTGCTGGCCGCTGCTTCCATGACACGCAAGCCCTCAGGCATGACTTCTTTGCCAATGCCGTCGCCTGCAATGACAGCAATTCTTTTCTGACTCATGATTTTTCTCCTTCAGGTAATTTTGCGGGGCGTACCACCCAACTCACGCCCCATGCAGTTAATGCAATGCCTATCAAGGTCACCACCGTAATGGGCTCATCAAACAAAAGCCACGCCATGATGGCTGTGCACGGCGGCACCAAATACATCAGGCTGGTAACTGAGGCTGCGGCCCCTTTTTGAATCAAAAGATACAGCAAAGAACTGCCTCCCAGGGTAAGGCCCAACACCGACCAAGCCATGGCCCCCATGAGCTCAGCATTCCATTGCACGGGCTCAGATTCCAGCAACGCCAAAGGCGTGGTCACCAGCATGGCTGCCATCAATTGCACAGTATTGGCAGTTCGCACATCACAAGGTTTGACAAATCTTTTTTGATACAAGGTGCCCAGTGTGATGGCGAACAAAGCCATCACGGCAAAGCCAAGGTTAACGAAGGTCACGTGGTCTAAGGCGCTGCCCTGTGTGAGTTTGCGCCAAACGACCAACAGCAAACCGCACAAGCCTAGCATTAAGCCCATCCACTGACGGCGACTCACAGCATTTTGGGGGTTGTCACCTTGTGACGACAACCAAATGGCTGTGAGCACCGGCTGCAAGCCCACAATCAAGGCTGACAAGCCAGAGCCCATGCCCGCTTTGACGGCTGCCCAAACGCCCCCCAAGTACCCCGCGTGCATGAGCACGCCTGTGACAGACAAGTGCATCCACTCGCGTTGCCCCTGCGGCCAGCGCACACGGGCCCATTGAATCCAAACCAAAAAACAGGCAATGGAAAAAGCGTAGCGAAACCACAAGAACGAAAATGGCGGTGAATTGGGCATGCCAAAACGCGCAACGATAAAGCCAGTGCTCCAGATGAGCACAAACACCGCAGGCATGTGCTTCACCCAGGAAGCCGTTGATTCAGTAGAGTTCATGAACGCTCAATTGGCCGCGATGAGGCTCACTTCACACGCGCACGTATTTCTGGCAAAGCCTTTTGCATGTAGTAAACCATGGACCAAATGGTCAAGATGGCCGCCACCCAAATGAGAACCGTGCCCCATGCATGGGTGTCGATCAAGCCAAACAATTGGCCGTTGAACAGCAGAAAGGGTATGGCCACCATCTGCACAGTGGTTTTGAGTTTGCCAACAAAGTGAACCGCCACGCTTTTGCTGGCACCAATTTGGGCCATCCATTCGCGCAATGCTGAGATGGCAATTTCGCGCCCAATGATGACCAACGCAATGAGCACTGGCACCCGATGCAGGTGAACCAAGACCAACAAGGAAGCGCAGACCAAAAACTTGTCGGCGACTGGATCGAGGAACGCACCAAATGAAGAGGTTTGGTTGAGTTTGCGTGCCAAGTAGCCGTCTAGCCAGTCTGTAATGGCAAAGACCACAAACATGGTGGTGGCCCAAAAGTTACGCGTTTCAACGGGCAAGTCTGAATAAAAAACCCACACAATGAATGGAATCGCGACAATTCGCGTCCAAGTCATGAGCGTGGGAATGGTGAAAAACATGGTGCTTATTGTGTCATGCCTTCGTGACTTTTCGCTGACGTAGCGTCTCAAACTGCTTCATAAGCCTTGGCGCTGTGTGCCTTAGCGATCAGTGCAAGGCCTGGTAAATGCTTTCAGCCAACTCTCTGGAGATGCCATCCACAGACATGAGGTCTTCTACACTGGCGTCTTCCACACCGCGAACGCCGCCAAATCGCTGAAGCAATTTGGCCCGTTTTTTGGGACCAATGCCACCAATTTCCTCTAAACGACCACCACCCATGCGGACCTTGGCCCTTTGGGCTCGCATGCCCGTGATGGCAAATCGATGGGCCTCATCGCGAACTTGCGCCACCAACATGAGTGCGGCCGAATCCTTGCCCAGATAGACTTTGTCGCGGCCATCGGCAAAGACCAACTCTTCCAAACCCACCTTGCGGCCCTCGCCTTTTTCGACGCCCACAATCAAAGAAAGGTCTAGGCCCAAGCTTTCAAATACCTCTCGCGCCATGGAAACTTGCCCCTTGCCACCATCAATCAAGACGACATCGGGCATCTTGATTTTGAGGTCAGCTTCGCCAGACTTCATGGCCTCGGCCACTTTGCCATACCGACGCATGAGCACCTGACGCATGGCTGCGTAATCGTCACCTGGCGTGATACCTTCAATTTTGTAACGGCGGTACTCGCTGTTTTGCATTTTGTGATTTTGAAAAACCACACATGAAGCCTGAGTTGCTTCACCAGAGGTGTGTGAAATGTCAAAGCACTCCATGCGCAAAGCATCAATGTCATCGGGTGCTAAATCAAGTGCTTCCACCAAGGCCCTGGTGCGGGCCTGTTGCGAACCTTCTTCGGCCAACAAACGGGCCAGTTGAATGGCCGCATTCTTTTCTGCCATCTCTAACCAAGCACGGCGCTGCTCACGCGGATTGTGCACAGCCGAGACCTTAACGCCAGATTGCGAAGAGATGGCCTCGATCACTTTGGCGTCGACCTTTTCGCTGGTAATGAGTGCTGGCGGTACCGGAATGCTGAGATAGTGCTGCGCAATAAAGGCCTCCAGCACTTTGACTTCCAAGCTTTGCTGATCGGCCGTCACATCGTCTTCCAAGGCCTGGCCGCCAATGGCATGACCATCTTCCACGTGAGATGGAAAATAAGGCCGATCGCCCAGATGGCGGCCACCACGCACCATGGCCAAGTTGACACAAGCACGGCCGCCCTGCACTTTCACCGCCAAAATGTCGACGTCGGTGTCTGTCACAGTGTCCACAGATTGTTGGTGCAAGACGCGTGACAAAGCGGTCATTTGATTGCGCACTTCGGCGGCCAGTTCAAATTCCAATTGATCGGCGTGCGCCATCATGCGGGCTTCCATCGACTTCAACACCGATTGGGTTTCACCGCGCAAAAAAGCCTCGGCCTGTGCGACATCGTTGGCGTACTGCTCGACCGATATCACACCCACACAAGGCCCCGAGCAACGTTTGATCTGGTAGAGCAAACAGGGCCGCGTGCGATTGGCAAACACGGTGTCTTCGCAAGTCCTTAGGCGAAAAACCTTTTGCAAGAGCTGAATGGTTTCTTTGACGGCCCAAGCGCTCGGATAAGGGCCAAAGTACCTGTGCTTTTTTTCAACACCGCCTCGGTAGTAGGCAATGCGCGAATAGGCATCAGGCTTAGCGCCCTCTTGCACTTTGCCTGCGCGCGGACTGCCAGTGCCAGACACTTTAAGGTACGGATAGCTTTTGTCGTCCCTGAACAAAATATTGAACTTGGGACTGAGGCTTTTGATCAGGTTGTTTTCAAGCAGCAAGGCCTCTGCCTCTGATCGCACCACTGTGGTTTGCATGCGCCGTATTTTGCTAACCATGTGCCCAATGCGTGTGCCGCCATGGTCTTTTTGAAAATAACTGCTGACGCGTTTCTTCAAATTGCGCGCCTTGCCCACATAAAGCACTTGGTCGTCGGCATCGAAATAGCGGTAGACCCCCGGCAAACTGGGGAGTGCGGCCACTTCGGCCAACAAAGATTCTGGGTGAACGCTCGACATACTCATTATTGTGTCTTGAAGCACGCGACAATATCACGCATGCTTTGGGACATATTTTGCCGCGTCATCGACAACCATGGAGATTTGGGGGTCTGTTGGCGCTTGAGCGCCGACCTTGCATCGCGCGGTCATCACATCAGGCTGTGGGTGGACGATGCCAGCGCCCTCACTTGGATGGCCCCTCAGGCCAACTTGGACCCGCAGGGTTGGGCACAACTGCAAGTTGCGCAGGGACATGTTCAGGTTCGCCCTTGGGCTGCTGCCTTGACCCACACAGATTCGCCTTCGGAGGTATGGATTGAAGCCTTTGGCTGTGATTTGCCCGATCATTTCTTGCAATGGGCTGCCGTTCATTCTGAATTGGCAACACCTGTGCAAACACCTGTTTGGCTTAATCTGGAATACCTGAGTGCAGAGTCGTATGTTGAGCGCAGCCACAAGCTGCCATCGCCCGTTATGAGCGGCTCCTTAAAAGGTCGCACCAAATGGTTTTTTTATCCCGGCTTTACAAACCAAACGGGGGGGCTCATACGTGAGGCCCACATCACGGGACTTGATGAACCACACAAAGCCAAAGTCCTTGCTGAATCATCAGATACCCAACGGACAAGCTTGTTTTGTTATGAACCGGCCGCACTCAAAGAGGCTTTGCAACTGAAGTCATTGAACTTGCCCAACCACGTCTGGCAAGTAGCCCATGGCCGAGGTGCAGTGGCTTTTGACCAGGCTTGCGCGCAAATTCCGCCCACATTGAGGCCTCGATTTGAAAAATTACCGCCCATGACACAAACCCAATTTGATGCGCTTTTGTCGGGCTGTGACTTGAATTTCGTACGAGGCGAGGACTCCTTGGTCAGAGCCTTGTGGGCTGGAAAACCCTTGATCTGGCACATTTACCCGCAAGATGACGGTGCCCATGGCCCTAAGCTGAACGCTTTTTTAGATTGGCTCCAAGCGCCAGAGAGCCTTCGGCTTTTTCACCTCCGTTGGAACGGCCTGACAGATGCGCCTCTGCCCGAAATTGACCTCAAGGCATGGCAGCGTTGCATACAAGCGGCCAAGGCACGATTGCTAGAACAAAGCGACCTCGTGAGCCAGCTTCTTCAATTCGTGGCCGAAAAGCGCTAAAATCTTGGGCTTTGGGCCAGCTTTATGCCGCCGCCCTTAATCAAACAGACACCTCAAAACCACTTAAAACCACTCAACGCCTGTTGCAGGCACCACTGGACACCCTATGAAAATCGCTCAAGAAATCCGCGTTGGCAACGTCATCATGCAAGGCAAAGATCCCATGATCGTTTTGCGCACTGAATACAGCCGTGGCGGCCGCGGTGCAGCCACCGTTCGCATGAAACTCAAAGC
>JBEDKQ010000086.1:0-10450 GCA_041172085.1 Pseudomonadota bacterium
CGATACGGTCATTCCAAAACTAAGAGACATCACAAAATACTGGCGCACTATTTTGCGGTCAGGCCTGATCGGCACTGGCATTGGCATTGTGCCGGGTGTTGGTGAGGACGTGGCAGCTTGGTCTTCTTATGCCGCAGCCAAAAGAGCAAGTTCTGAGAAAGAGCAGTTCGGTAAAGGGTCTATTGAGGGCTTGATGGCAGCAGAAACTGGAGACAACGCCTGTGTGCCTGGTGCCATCATTCCTGTGCTCACATTGGCCATTCCCGGTTCTGCGCCGGCAGCTGTCTTGATGGCAGCCATGATCATTCATGGCGTCAAGCCTGGGCCCATGATCATGATTGAGAACCCTCAGTTTGTGTACGACGTGGTGGCCATGATGCTGTTTGCCACCATTGGTATTTTGATTTATGGCTTGGTACTGACCAAGGCGCTGGTTCAAGTATTGAGAGTACCCCAAAACTTTTTGATTCCCATTATTTTTGTGCTGTGCGTGGTCGGTAGCTTTGCCATTGCCGGGCGCATGTTTGATGTTTACGTCATGCTGATTTTTGGCTTGGTTGGATTCGGCCTTAGACATTTCGGCTACCCCATGGCACCGCTGGTGCTTGGCATTGTGTTGGGTGACTTGCTTGAAAAGAATTTAAGGCGTGCACTCATCTTGTCTGATGGTGATATTTCCCCCTTCTTTACAAGACCCATTTCTGGGGTTGTTGCAGCGCTTATTTTTGGAACCATTGCTTGGAAAATTTGGGACATCAGAGCTAATAAAATCAACAAAGGCGCATGATGAAGTTAGCTCTTTGTAATGAAGTCATTCGTGAGTTGAGTTTTCCGGCGCAATGCGAATTGACAGCCAAGCTTGGGTACAGCGGCATTGAAATTGCGCCCTTCACTTTGTTTGAAGACAGTGCCACTTTCAACGACCAAGATGCCGCCCTCAGAAAACAACAAGCCAGCGACGCAGGCATTGTGATTTCAAGTCTTCATTGGCTTTTGGTCAAGCCCGATGGCCTGAGTTTGGTCAGTAGCGACGCATCGGTTCGGCTTCAAACACAAGATTGGTTAAAGCGAGTTATTGCCTATGCCCATGCATGTGGCGCAACTGCGTTAGTGCACGGTTCACCTAAGCAAAGATCGCCAGAAAATGGTCAAACTGTTCAAGAGTGTTTAGATCGCGTTCAAGAAACACTGACCCTGTTAGAGCCATTCGCACGGCAAGCGGGTGTTGCTTATTGTTTAGAGCCCTTATCGCCCTTTGAAACCCCTGTGGTCAATACAGTCGAGCAAGCCAGCCAATTGGTCGATGCTATTCAGTCGCCCTACATCCGAACCATGTTGGATGCCAGTGCCAGTACTTACTCTGAATCATTGCCTATGGATGAGGTCTTTGAAAAGTATTTTGTCAGTGGCCATATTGCGCATGTGCAAGTGAACGATCACAACCGCAAAGGGCCAGGGCAGGGCGATACCAACTTGCTGCCTTTGTTTCAAACAATGAAATCACTGAACTATCAAGGCTGGGTTGCTGTTGAGCCGTTCATTTATGAGCCTGATGGTCCTGGTTGTGCTGCATTCAGCGCGGGTTATGTTCAAGGATTGATGAAGGCAGTGTCATGAAGCCAGTTGCGTTTCAAATTAAAGACATTCAAGTCTTTCAAAGGCCAGTTACTTTGCGTCTGCCATTTCGATTTGGCGCTGCAACAGTGACGGCCTGCCCGCAAGCTTTTGTCAAAGTGACGCTCAGTATCGAAGGCGTTGAGTGGCAGGGCGCATCTGCAGAGTTGATGGTGCCCAAGTGGTTTGATAAATCGCCGCAAAGAACCCAAGACGACAATTTCGATCAATTGCGCTTATGCGTCTTAAAAGCCAAAGATGCCTATTTAGCTGAGGGTGCAACCCAATCGGCTTACGGCTTGTCTGAGTCGGCAACACAAATTGTGATTGACCAAATGCTCGCGCAAGCTCACCCCAGGCTGGTGGGGCAGTTTGGTCCAGCGATTGTAGACAAGGCCATTGCAGACGCTGTGTTGCTTTCGCAAAATCAATCTTGGGTGTCTGGACTTGGTCAGGGCATTCTTGGCGATCCTTGGTCTGGTACTTTGAAGCTCCATGCTGCCAACTCGGTGTGGTTAAGGCATACCGTCGGCCTGGCTGATAGGCTGACAGATGTAGAACCGTTGACCGCATTAGAAGACGGCTTACCCAACTCTTTAACGCAAGCCATTGAGGCTTATGGCTTGAAGTATTTCAAATTAAAAGTGGGCGGCAACTTAGATTCAGATCTCGAACGACTGGCAAAAATTGAAGCTGTATTGAGTAAGGTCCAGGATTACAAAGTGACCTTAGACGGCAATGAGACCTTTCAGAATGTTGAGTCACTTAGCGTATTTGTTCACGCATTGACCAAGCATGAAGCCACTCAACGTTTGCTAGAACGTACTTTGCTCATTGAACAGCCGCTGCCTAGAGCCATTGCATTGGAAGAAAAAATGCCAACAATGCCTCTCAACATCCCAGTTATTTTAGATGAGTCTGATGACCATCCCGATGTGCTTACCAAAGGTTTGGCCTTGGGCTACAGAGGCATTTCTAGTAAAGCTTGCAAAGGTATTTACCGCTCATTGCACAGCGCCTCGCTGGTGCAAAAAACGCCTTATTGCTTGTTGTCGGGTGAAGACCTAACCTGCCAAGCAGGTCTGGGTGTTCAACAAGATACTTTGTTGGCCACCAGTTTGGGTGTTCAGCACATTGAGCGCAATGGCCACCATTACGTCAAAGGTTTTGGCATTGCGCCCCTACATGAATCAAACGATTTTGCTAAAGTACATGCAGATTTGTACACCAGCAGCAGCTCGGGTGTGCACCTGAACGTTAAGCAGGGTCAAATCCACATTGCATCTTTGCACCAAACAGGTTTCGGTCATCAGGCTTGGCCTGATTGGCAATCACTCGACCCCATTTCAATTCAAGCAAATTAGGAGATCAACATGTCAACACAAAGACTTGGCATCATCATGCACGGCGTCACTGGGCGCATGGGCATGAATCAACACTTGATTCGTTCCATCGTGGCCATTCGCAATCAGGGCGGCGTCACTTTGTCCAACGGCACCAAGGTCATGCCCGACCCTATTTTGATTGGCCGCAATGCTGAAAAAATAGAAGCACTGGCCAAAGCCAATGGCATCACTCGTTTTGGCACAGACCTGGACAAAGCACTGGCCAACAAAGACGACACCGTCTTCTTTGATGCAGGTACTACGCAAATGCGTCCCACCTTGCTGGCCAAAGCCATTCATGCAGGCAAGCACGTGTATTGCGAAAAGCCCATCGCCACCAATTTGAATGAAGCCGTCGAAATTGCACGTCTTGCAGAAAAGTCTGGCATTAAACATGGCGCCGTTCAAGACAAGTTGTTCTTACCCGGTTTGCGCAAACTCGACATGCTCAGAAAAGCGGGCTTCTTTGGCAAGATGCTCAGTGTGCGCATTGAGTTTGGCTATTGGGTATTTGAAGGTGACCTTCAACCTATTCAACGACCCAGCTGGAACTATCGCAAAGAAGACGGCGGCGGCATTATCTTGGACATGGTGTGCCACTGGCGCTATGTGCTAGACAACTTGTTTGGCGAAGTTCAATCGGTCTCTTGCTTAGGTGCCACACACATCCCGACACGTTGGGATGAGGCCAACAAGCCCTATGCGTGCACCGCAGACGATGCAGCCTATGCCACCTTTGAATTGAAGGGTCACCAAGGCGAGCATGTGGTGGCGCAAGTGAACAGCTCTTGGACCACACGCGTGAATCGTGAAGACTTGGTAACTTTCCATGTGGATGGTACGCATGGCTCTGCAGTTGCTGGACTTCAGGCTTGTAAGGCCCAAAGCCGTGTTAACACGCCACGCCCCGTATGGAACCCCGATGTGAAGCAAACCATGACCTTCACAGACCAATGGCAAGAGGTGCCCGACACACAGTTCTACGACAACGGTTTCAAAATTCAGTGGGAACACTTTATTCGGCACATTGCAGAGAACGAACCCTATCGCTGGACTTTGCCTGAAGGCGCCAAAGGCGTTCAGTTGGTGGAGGCAGCTTTGCAGTCTTGGCAAGAGCGTCGCTGGGTTGATGTCGCGCCTCTCAAAATTTAAGGTGCTACATGGCACAACGCATTCAATTACCCAACGTACATGGTCAGCTTGAGGGCTACGAGCTGGTAGGCACTGCACCTGTTCAACCCAAGCTAGGTGTGAAGTTCAATCGCATTGCTTATTCGGCAGCGCACGTTGTATCTAATCCTTTGGCGCCGCATGACCCTTGGTTAGATTGCGCTGTTGACTGGGATGCCACCATCGCCTACAGAAAGCATCTTTGGAAATTGGGCTTGGGTGTGGCAGAGGCCATGGACACTGCACAGCGAGGCATGGGTTTGGATTGGCCCACATCGCTGACCCTTATTGAGCGTTCAATCGAAGCTTCTAAAGATGTACCTGGCGCATTTCTGGCTTCCGGATGTGGTACCGATCACTTGAATTTAGACAGCGTAACCACTGTAGACGAAGTGATTGCTGCTTATGAATTTCAAATGGCCGCCATTGAAAAGCTAGGCGGCAAGCTCATCATCATGGCCAGCCGTGCCTTGGCCCGCGTAGCCAAATCACCGGCCGATTACGAGCGTGTTTACGACAGAATTTTGAGTCAAGCTAAACAACCCGTGTTACTGCATTGGCTAGGCGACATGTTTGACCCAGCGCTTACTGGCTATTGGGGCAACCAAGACACCGAAGAAGCCATGGACACGGCTTTGGGCATTATTCAAGCCCATGCCGATAAGGTCGATGGCATCAAAATATCTTTGCTCGACAAAGACAAAGAAATTCAGATGCGAAGGCGCCTGCCTGCCAGTGTGCGGATGTACACCGGAGATGACTTCAACTACGCCGAATTGATAGCGGGCGATGGCCAAGGTGAGCACTTGGTTCATGGCCAAAGCGATGCCTTGCTTGGAATCTTTGATGCCATTGCACCTGCAGCCAGCGCGGCACTGGGTGAATTGGCGCAAGGCAATTTAGAAAAGTTTCACGCTATTTTGGGTCCCACCGTGCCGTTGTCGCGCCACATTTTCAAAGCGCCTACTCGTTTTTACAAAACCGGCGTTGTCTTTATGGCTTGGCTCAATGGCCATCAAAAGCACTTCACGATGGTGGGTGGACAACAGAGCACGCGCTCAGTGATTCATTTGGCAGAGTTGTTCAAACTGGCCGATGCTGCCAACTTGTTAGAGCACCCAGACTTGGCATTGCACCGCATGAAAACATTGCTAGTAATGCACGGCGTTGAATAACTTAGTTTGAGAATTCGCTGCACAAATAAAGAGGAGACATCATGAAACGAATTGCCCATCATTTGACATTAGCCGGTGTAGGTTTGGCACTTACTTTAAGCGCAACCAATTTATTGGCACAGAGCGCAGCCAACTATCCAGACAAGCCTGTCAAGGTCATTATTCCGTTTCCACCTGGCGGTACGCTTGACAAAATTGGCCGCATGCTGGCACTCAAGGTGGGAGAGCAACTGGGCCAAAACTTTGTTGTGGAAAACCGTCCTGGTGGCAACGGCATCATTGGTGCAGACGCAGTGGCCAAGGCCAATGCCGATGGCTACACCTTGTTGTTCAATGCCAGCACGTTTGTAACGGCGCCCATGACCATGAAGTCGGTGCCCTACAAAGTTCAAACCGATTTCACGCCCATTGCTTTGGTGGCATCGGCCCCGTTGTCTATTGCGGTTAGCAACAAATTAGGCGTATCAGATGTCAAAGGACTGGCGGCTGCAGCCAAAGCCAATCCTGGCAAGATGAACTTTGCGGTGGGCTCCATTGGCTCTGCGGGTCATCTGTGTACAGTCAAATTGGAACAAGCTACCGGCACACAAATTGCCATTGTTCCTTACAAAGGCACTGGCCCAGCCATGACAGATTTGGTCGGTGGTCAAATTGAAGGCTTCATTGATCCTGTTTTGGGATCGGTTCAGTTTCACAGAAATGGCCAACTCAAAGTGGTGGGCGTGACTTCTAGCAAGCGCCTGCCCAACTTACCCGATGTGGCGACCGTGTCCGAAACCATTCCAGATTTTCAGTGCGCCAGTTGGTACGGTTTGTGGGGTCCCAACAAATTGCCTGCAGACATGGTTCAAAAACTCAATGTGGCCGTTAACAAAGCCTTGTCGGGTGAAATGCGGGATCGCTTAATTGCAGACGGCATTGTGCCTGCGGGTGGCAGTGCTGCAGAATTTGCAAAATTCCAAGCCGACGACATTGCCGTCTCTGGCAAAATCATTGCCGATAAGAAAATTGCAGTTGAATGACCACTCTCATGCCAGAACAGCTGTCGCCTTGTGCCATTGTGACTGGAACAAGTTCTGGCATTGGTCAAGCAATCGCTTTAAAGCTTTTGAGTGAAGGCTGGCATGTGCATGGTCTAGATGTTGCACCCTCCACACTCCATCACACTCAATTTTCTCCATGGACACTCGACCTGACTCAAGCGGGTGAACTTGAAGATGCTCTAGATCAAATTGTGTCCAAGCATCTTCCGCAAGTTTTGGTGCATGCTGCTGGTGTTTTGAGAGTTGGCAGTCTTGGTGAACTTGATATGCAAGCCGGTCAACTGATGTGGCAACTGCACGTCGATGTGGCTACTAGGTTGGCCAATCGCATTCTGCCCATCATGAAGCACGCACGCCATGGTCGAATGATTCTGGTGGGTAGTCGTGTCTCAGGCGGTATTGCTGGCAGAAGTCAGTATGCTGCCACAAAGGCCGCCATCTTGTCGTTGGCTAGAAGTTGGGCTGCAGAAAGTATTGCAGAAGGTGTCACGGTCAATGTTGTATCGCCTGCTGCAACCGATACGCCCATGCTGAAGGATCCTGCAAGAGCTGCCACTACACCGCGTTTGCCGCCAATCGGTAGGCTGATTCAGTCCGATGAAGTGGCGGCATTGGTGGCTTACCTAACCCGCCCTGAAGCTGCCGCCATTACGGGTCAAGACATTGCCATTTGCGGTGGCGCATCAGTGTCACGTTGATTAACCGAAGCTTCTAACTGAAGAGTACATCCGCATGAATACATCTTCAGCCTTTGTGACTGACCAATGTGTTGGGGTTGTTGGTTTGGGTTTGGTGGGCACAGCACTGGCCAAGCGATTAAAAACGGCGGGCTATCTGTGCATTGGTTTTGATGTACGCGCTGAAGCCATGCATGTGTTTGAAGCTGCTGGATTTAAATCATGTACATCTGTTGAAGACATCCTCAATCAAACAAATACCTTTGTGCTTGCAGTGTTCGATACGGCTGGTGTGCAGGCTGTGGTTGAGAAAATACTTCAGTACCGAAACATTCAAGTTCAGACATCGCCATCCGTCATCACGCTAATTGATTGCTCTACAGGCGATCCAATCAAACTGACTGAGCTGGCGCGTCAGTTGTCTGCAGAAGGTATTCAATTCATTGAGGCGCCTCTATCGGGTTCTAGTGTGCAAATAGAAAACGACCAAGCCACATTGCTACTGGGTGGCGAAGTTCAACACATCGAAAGCGTCAAGCCTTTATTGAATGCGCTGGCCACTTCGCAAGTCCATGTGGGCGGCGCTGGTATGGCCGCCAAAGCCAAGCTGGCAACCAATTTGGTTTTAGGTTTGAACCGCGCCGCTTTGGCTGAGGGCATGGTCTTTGCACAAACCTTGGGCATTCAACCAGAAACATTTTTGCAACTTGTATTGAATACGCCAGCCCGTTCTGAAGCTGCCGTGACAAAAGGCAACATGATGGTCAAAGAACAGTTTGAACCTCAGTCTCGGATCAGGCAGCATTTAAAAGATGTGCAGTTGATGATAGACACGGCTGAGACGAACTCCCAAAATCTGCCCCTTTCGCAGGCGCATGCGCAGTTGATGCGCAATGCCATTGCACAAGGCGATGGCGATTTGGACAACGCCGCCATCATTCGCCAAATTCGACGTGAAAAAATCCAATCCACTCACCATCAATAAATCATGCGCGACTTTTCTGAGAACCATGAGTTGCTATCTATCAACACAGCTACTGTTAGAAAAAGTCGTGGCCAAGACTTGCCCTTGACAGACATCATTGAAGCCTGTGTTAGCCGCGGCATCAAAGCAATTTCGCCATGGCGCGACCAAGTGGCTGTTGTCGGTTTGGACACCGTTTCCAAGTTGGTCAAGACACATGGCTTGAAACTATCAGGCTATTGCCGCGGTGGCATGTTTCCTGCCGTCACAGCAGAAGGCATAAAAGCCGCCGATGCTGACAACCGCCAAGCAGTTGACGAGGCCTGCGAACTTAATGCGTCTTGTTTGGTGCTTGTAGTGGGAGGTTTACCTGGTGCCTTAGCTGGTATAGCTGCGCACAAAAACATCCAGCAATCACGCGATCAAGTTTTTGAGGGCATTGAGAAATTATTGGTCTATGCCAAGTCTTGCAGTATGCCTTTGGCCATTGAACCACTCCATCCCATGTATGCGGCAGATCGCGCTTGCATCAATACGCTTGAGCATGCCTTGGATGTGTGTGACAAACTGGACCCTTTAAAGACTGGCGCTTTAGGCGTGGCGGTGGACGTGTATCACGTCTGGTGGGACCCCAAGCTTCAGCAGCAAATTGAGCGTGCTGGCCAGAAAAGATTGTTGGCCTTCCATGTCTGTGACTGGCTTACACCTACTCGTGATTTACTGAACGACCGCGGCATGATGGGCGATGGGGTGATCGATATCCGCAAAATTAGGGGCTGGGTTGAGGGGCAAGGCTTTCAGGGTTTTAGCGAGGTTGAGATCTTTTCTACAGAGAATTGGTGGCAAAGAGACCATTTAGAAGTCCTTGACACCTGTATTGCTAGGCATCGAAGCGCTGTTTGAGTGCCTTACAATAAGCTCCCAAGGGCCTATAGCTCAGTTGGTTAGAGCAGAGGACTCATAATCCTTTGGTCCCTGGTTCGAGTCCAGGTGGGCCCACCAATTTCAAAAACCAGTGATTTTTAAAGTCAATGGCTTTTTAAATTATTATTTTTAAAGTCATTGTCACTAAAAAGTTACCTTATCTTTGCACTGGATAACTTTTTGATGTCAAAGCCCGCGTAACCATTGTTTGCAACGGCCGTGCACTCCTCCCTGTAGCGTCCAACACCCCCCACATATGGCATGAAAACACGGGGTTTACCTGGCACATTGGCACTCAAATACCATGAATTGGCATTCGGGAACAACGTGGTATTGGCCAGTTGGTTGACATGAGCGACCCAGTTATTTTCTGCGGTCTGTGTCGCTTCAATCTGTGGGAATGCGTTTGCAGTTAAATGCTGAATGCAATCACTAATCCACTCCACATGTTGCTCAATGGACACAATCACGTTGCTCAATACAGAAGGACTGCCAGGTCCTGTCATCATGAATAAGTTTGGAAACTCGGCTGTCATGAGGCCCAAATAAGTTAGAGGGCCAGCACGCCACTTCTCAGCCAAGGTCAGACCGCTGGAGGTTCGTATATCAATGTTCAAGATGGCCCCAGTGATGGCATCGAATCCGGTTGCATAAATGAGCGCATCAAGCTTGTATTCAGCATCACAGGTCTTCACGCCTGTTTCTGTAATCTCTTCAATGGGCGTGCTTCGAATGTCCACCAGTGACACATTGCCTCTGTTGAAAGTTTCAAAATATTCCGTATCCAAGCACAATCGCTTGGTGCCAATGTGAATGTCTCTGGGTGTCAGTTTCTCAGCGACCTTAGGATCAGACACCCGCAATTGAATTTTGCGACGTGCAAAGTCTGCCGCTGTGTCATTCGACTCAGCCACAAGCATAATATCTTTGTAAGTCCGCGTGAAGGCTGTACCACCCGCTTGCCAACGAAATTCGTAGGCCATTTCACGCTCTTGCGGTGTGACCCTTAAGGCAGATTGGGTGGGTAAAGGGTCACTTGCCATACCCGTTGGGCTGACTCTTGCCCGTTTTCTAAGGTCAGCATAGTTTTGCTTGATCTCTTGAACTTCAGCCTCGTTCAAAGGTCTGTTGCCGGCAGGCAAACTGAATGCAGGCGTTCGTTGAAAGACAAATAAATGAGCCGCTTGCTTTGCAACTTCTGGAATCGTTTGAATTCCTGAAGAGCCTGTGCCAATGACACCCACCGTTTTGCCTTTGAAATCAATAGGCTCATGGGGCCATAAACCTGTGTGATAGGAGGCACCTTGGAAAAGATCACGTCCTTTAATTTCTGGTGGCTTGGCGGCTGACAAACAGCCCGTTGCTAGCACACAAAACTGTGCTTTTACAACATCTCCGTGTTCGGTGGTCACGGTCCATCGACTGGCAGCCGCGTCAAAAACAGCAGCACTGACGCGGGTGCTGAACTTAACATCACGGCGGAGGTCAAACCGATCTG
>JBEDKQ010000087.1:0-11079 GCA_041172085.1 Pseudomonadota bacterium
TTCCTGACCCATGGCCCCAGCACTTACAAAATTCCAGTGGCAGGCGACATTCCTGAGCACTTCAACGTGACGCTGTTTGATGGCAGCAATTTGAAGCCCACCCCCTTCAATTCCAAAGCTGTGGGCGAGCCACCTTTGATGTTGGCCTTGTCAACTTTCTTTGCATTGCGTGATGCCGTCAGTGCCAGTGCCGATCACAAAACGGTGGTTCACATGAGCGCTCCTGCTACGCCAGAAAAGATTTTGATGACGTGCGAAAAGGCGAAGGCCGCGGTTTGAAGCTTCCAACAATCAGGTTTCAGTCTTGACCCTCGGTAAGGGTATCGAGCTGAAACCTGCCACTCTTGTGCCAAAGCCAAACGTCTGAGTAAACCACCTTGTTCATGTGAGCAGGGACAGGGTAGGGTGCTGCTAGGCGAACCGTCTTTTCAATTTCTTTCATGACTTCGGGCGCATGGCCCGGCGCGCGAACCCAATAAGTTCGAGTTACCTGACCTTGTTTGTCAACTTCCACATCGAGCACCCCCACCGCATACAACATGGGGGGCAATCGACCTTGAAAGATTCTTGCGCCGTTGAGCTTGTACAAATGTTTGGCAGCATCAACTCTGTACTCACGTGCATCTCGGGCATTGGAAGTGGGCAGGCTGGGTTTGACAGGTTCTGTTGGCTTGACAAGCACTGGCGCAGATTGCTGAGCCGGCGTGGGTGCTGACGCCGCAGGTAAAGCAGGTGCAACAGGTGGCGGTGGTGTGGTGCTGCATCCCGCCAACCAAAGTGCTGTGCACATGAAGGACAGGCCAATACGGCCTTTGAATGCACATGCAAAGTCTAGAAATGTCATTTGAAAATTGTCCCTTACACCCTTGTGGCGCATTTTGTCACTGTACAGTGTGGTTTGAACAGCCCTTAATAGAAAGTCTTTTCCTGTGCACTGGAATCCTGCCCTGCTAAAAAAACTGGCCCTTGCCCCAGCCATTTGGATTACGGTCTTACAAGCACAAGGATCTGTCCCAAGGGGCGCAGGCACGGTCATGGCTGTTTTTGAAGACGCGTTTTTGGGCACCATTGGCGGAGGCCATTTAGAGTTTGAAGCCATTGCTGAAGCACGGCGATATTTGCTTGCATCAACAGGCAGTCAAGGATTGCCAATTGAAAAGCGGTTTGCACTTGGGCCCAGCCTAGGTCAATGTTGTGGCGGTGCATTGGTGCTTCAATTTGAGTGGGTTGATGCAGCAGATGCAGAGCGTTTGCAAGGTATTTTGCAGGCCTTGGCTGCAGAGCGTTTTCAGCCCTTGGCCTTGTTTGGCGGTGGTCATGTCGGCAAGGCTTTGGTGCAAGTGTTGGCACCCTTGCCATTTCATGTGCGCTGGATAGACAGCCGTGATGAAATTTTTCCCGAAGCAGTGCCGGCCCAAGTTATTTGCGAGCATTCCAACCCCGTTCATGCCGCAGTGAATGATTTAGCAGCCCAAAGTAGGGTCTTGATCATGAGTTTCAGCCATGCCGAAGACTTGGACATTGTGGCAGCCTGTCTGTTGCGCCAGCGTTTGCACAATGACTTGCCCTACATCGGACTCATCGGCAGCGCCACCAAATGGGCCACGTTCAAACGCCGTTTGGCCGAGCGTGGCTTCTCGGAGGCGGAGTGCCAGCAAGTCACCTGTCCTATTGGCGTCCCTGGTATTTTGGGCAAAGAACCCGAGGTGATTGCAGTGGCCGTTGCTGCACAGCTTTTACAAGGCTAAAAAATTGTATACACTTCGGTAAACAATTTGGAAATTGAACATGGACGCCTATTTACTTGATTGGCTTAATTTGTTGCTGCGCTGGGTGCATGTGATCACCGTGATTGCATGGATTGGATCGTCGTTTTATTTCGTCTTTCTCGACAACAACTTGCTCAAGCCCAACTCGCCTGACTTGCTCGAAAAAGGTGTGGACGGCGCCATGTGGGCGGTGCATGGCGGTGGTTTCTACAACCCCCAAAAGTACATGGTGGCGCCTAAAAAGATTCACACCAAGTTGCACTGGTTTTATTGGGAAAGCTACTCGTCGTGGCTCTCAGGATTTGCCCTCTTCACTGTGCTTTATTTGTGGAATGCCAGCACCTACCTCATCGACAAATCTTTGATGGATTGGTCGCCAGCGGCCGCCATCAGCGCAGCTTTGGCGTTCCTTGTGGCGTTTTGGTTTGTGTACGACACCGTTTGCCGATTGTTTGGTTTTAAAAAGAATGGTGAACTGATCGTGGCGGGCCTGATGTTGTGCGTTGTGGCCTTTGCCTCTTGGCTGGCCTGCCAATTATTTGCTGGCCGCGCAGCCTTCTTGTTGGTGGGTGCCATGATTGCAACGGCCATGAGTGCCAATGTGTTTGTTTGGATCATTCCAGGCCAACGCAAAGTGGTGGCGGCCATGACCTCGGGCGAAAAATACGATGCCATGGCTTTGGCCATCCACGGCAAGCGGGGCAAGCAGCGCAGTGTGCACAACACTTACTTTACGCTGCCCGTCATCTTTGCCATGCTGAGCAACCATTACAGCTTTTTGTACACCCACCCTCAGCGCTGGCTCATTTTGTTTGTGTTGATGTTTGCCGGTGCGCTAATTCGCCAATTCTTTGTTCAACGCCACGGCTATCATTTGGGACGCGCCAAGAACCCTTGGCCCTTTGCCGCAGTGGGCGTGGTGCTTATTTTGGCTGTCATTCTGGCCATGGCGCCTTGGGGTGCTAAATCTGACAAAGCCAATTTGGCAGGCGCCCAAAACCCAGCAGCATCTTATGCCCAAGTGAAGGCCATTGTTGAGCAACGTTGCCTGTCATGCCATGGCGAGCAAGTGCAAATGAAAAACGTTCGACTCGATTCGATCGACCTCATGAAGATGCACGCGCAAAACGTCTACCAGCAGGTCAGTGTGACGCAGCAAATGCCCATGAACAACGCAACGGGCATTACCCCAGAAGAGCGTCAAGCGGTGGCCTCTTGGTATTTGGCGGGTGCCAAATTCGATTGAATGCTGGGTGGCAGCTTGTATCGCTATGCTCAGTTGAACGCGGTGGTTCAGTTGCGCTGTAACCAAGCACAGCAAATTTGATGCGTGCTTTGCAGAAGAGGCTCAGTGGCCTGCAGCCAATTGCGTTGCAAAGTTGTTGTGTCGTTCAATCACGCGGCCCAGTTCAACGCGGGTCAATTGCCCTTCGCTGACGACCACCTTGCCATTGACCACGGTGTAGGCTGCGGGTGCGCTGGCGCACAGCATCAAGCTGCCAATGGCATCGTGCACAGCACCTCCTGCAAAACTCAGGCTGCGTAAATCAAACAAGGCCAAGTCGGCGCAATAGCCCACTGTCAATTGTCCGATGTCTTTGCGACCTAAGACTTCTGCGCCGCCGCGCGTTGCCAAGCGCAATGCATCGCGTGCCGTCATTTCCATCGGTGCGGTGTCGCAGCCAAAAATAGTTTTGCCCTCCGCATTCACCTGAGGCCCTTCGAGTGACTTGCGCAGTCGTGCCAACAACATGGCTTGACGTGCTTCATTCACCATGTGCGCAGCATCATTGCTGGCGCTTCCGTCGACGCCCAAGCCCACGGGGACGCCGGCTTCTATCATTTTGCGAATGGGAGCGATGCCACTGGCCAAGCGCATGTTGCTGCAAGGGCAGTGCGCAATGCCAGTGCGTGTGGCCGCAAACAGTGAAATGCCTTCATCGTCTAATTTGACGCAGTGCGCATGCCATACATCGTCGCCCAACCAACCAAGGTCTTGGGCGTACTGTGTGGGGGTGCGATTGAACTTCTCTAAGCTGTAGGCAATGTCATGGTCGTTCTCAGCCAAGTGGGTGTGCAGGCGAACGCCATAGTGGCGGGCCATCTCGGCAGACAAGCGCATCAAGTCTTGGCTAACGCTAAAGGGCGAACAGGGCGCTACAGCCACTTGCGTCATGGCGCCGTACGAGGCGTCGTGATAAGTTTCAATCAGGCGCTGTGTGTCTTTTAAGATGGCATCTTCTTGCTCCACCACTCGGTCGGGTGGCAGGCCGCCTTTGGACTGGCCCACACTCATGCTACCGCGGGTGGCCACAAAGCGCATGCCAATTTCTTTGGCGGCAGCAATGCAATCGTCCAACTTCACAGCGTTGGGGTAAATGTACAAATGGTCGCTGCTGGTGGTGCAGCCAGAAAGCAGCAATTCAGCCATGGCCGTTTGGGTGCTGGCGTAAATCATGTCGGGTTGTAGCCCTGCCCAAATGGGATAGAGGCCAGTAAGCCAACTGAACAGTTCAGCGTTTTGTACAGCAGGAATGGCGCGCGTCAAACTTTGGCACATGTGATGGTGCGTGTTGACCATGCCAGGAATGACCACATGGTGCTGCGCGTTGATCACAGTGTCAGCTGTTTGGGGCACACTGTCGGCGGGACCTATGGCCTCAATGCGGTTGTCTTTGACATAAATCGATGCGTTGCGAAGTTCATCGCCAGCGTCATTGAGCGTGGCGATGGTGTGGGCGTTGTGGATCAGCAAGGTGGTCATGGCAATGATTTTGCACGAAGAAATTGATAGAGCTCAAGTCAGACACTACACTTCAGAACTATGAGCGCATCCCAAACCTTGCATCCAGACATTCAAGCCAATCCCAGAACCTTTTTGCGTCAGCTGTTTGACGCGGCAGTCAAGCGCGCATTGCCCTTGGACAACACCCCAGCTTTTTTGCCTAAGGTACCCAAAGGTAGAACCTTGGTTTTGGGTGCTGGCAAGGCCGCTGGCGCGATGGCCCATGCCGTTGAAGCCCTGTGGCCCAAGGATGCGCCTTTGTCCGGCATGGTGGTGACGCGATATGGTCACACACCAGAGCGTCCTCAGGGTGTACCAGCTCGCCTGAAAATTGTGGAGGCCTCTCATCCGGTGCCCGACGCGGCTGGATTGGCAGCTGCAGAGGAAATCTTGCAATTGACCCAAGGCCTCACCCAAGATGATTTGGTCTTGTGTTTGATATCCGGCGGTGGCTCTGCCTTGCTCACCTTGCCAGCCGAGGGCTTGAGCCTGGCCGAAAAGCAAGCCATCAACCAAGCTTTGCTAAAGAGTGGCGCCAACATTGGCGAAATGAACTGCGTTCGAAAACACTTGTCGCGCATCAAAGGAGGGCGATTGGCTGCCGCTTGCGCACCTGCAACGGTGGTCACTTTGGCCATCAGTGATGTGCCTGGCGATGATCCTTCGGTCATTGCCAGTGGGCCCACCGTACCCGACGCCACCACCTGCCTCGACGCACTTCAGATATTGCAGCGCTACAACATCCATGTCTCAGACGAGGTGCAGGCCGCACTTTTAGGGGGTCATTGGGAGTCGCCCAAACCCAAGGATTTGATCTTTCAAAAGTCAAGCGTCCACCTCATTGCAACACCGCATCAATCACTTTTAGCTGCCGCAGCGATGGCCGAATCCATGGGCTTGCGTGCCTATGTGTTGAGTGATGAGCTTGAAGGTGAATCTCGCGAGGTGGGTAAAGTTCATGCGGCCTTGGCGCGCGCCAGTGCGCAGGGCAAAAGTCCTTTCGTCAAGCCATGTGTCATTTTGAGCGGTGGTGAAACCACGGTGACAGTGCGCAACACCCCCAACAAAGCAGGCGTTGGGCAGCGCGAAGGCCGAGGCGGTCGCGCGGGTGAGTTTTGCATGGGTTTGGCAGCTGGCCTGCAAGGTCAGCAAGGGGTATGGGCTTTGGCGGCAGACACCGATGGCATTGACGGTGTGGAAGACAATGCCGGGGCCCTGGTGACGCCCGATACGCTGTTGCGAGGTCGGCATGCGGGCCTTGATTTAGATGAACATTTGGCTTGCAATGATGCTTATGGCTATTTTCAAGCGCTCAATGACTTGGTCTTCTCAGGCCCAACGCACACCAATGTGAACGACTTTCGCGCTATTTTGGTGTTGTGACAAATTGTTGATTTTCGTCAACACGGGACTGGCCAGCCTCTGGCAAATTCAGGCCCATGTTGAATCGAGTTCTCCCAAGTATTCCTGCGCCTGCTGAAGACATGGCGGCAGGCACTGTTTTGCTGCGGCGGGGTCAGGCAGCTACCAAGGCTGTTCACCTCCTCACCGGCCGTGTGGCATTGGGTGTCATTGAAAGTGGTGTCATGGTGCATCAGTTGGGCGCTGTGGAAGGCCCCTTTTGGCTGGAGGCGGCGGCGGCGCTGCTTGGCTTGACACATGCCGTTGATGCCTTGGCCGAAACGCCTGTCACAGTTCAAGCCATGCCATTGGTTCAATTTAAAAGTTATTTGAAGAATTTGCCTGAACCGGTGCACACCCTCATGCTTGATCTGGCCAAAGCCCAAAGACAACAAACCGAAGTGGCCGTTAGTCGCTTGGCCAAAGATGCCGATGCCCGATTTGCTGAATGGCTGCTCCGCCATGCAGAACCCGCAGATGCTGAGGGCAGCTTGGCGGTCATTTTGCGAGACCGTAAACGGCTCATTGCCGCGCAGCTGGGCATTGCCCCAGAAACCTTCTCTCGGGTGCTGAAGCACCTGCGTGACCGCAAACTCATCAGTGGGGGTGGTCGGGTTTTGAACTTGCTCGATCCACTGGGACTGCAGTCGTTGGCAGGTATTTAAAAAGATTCACCCATCGGGAGTGTTGGGATCTCAAAGCTCGATAGAATTTGCCGAACTTTGAGAATTTCATGCATTCCCCTGAGCCTGCGCGACTGTCATTGACCCACATCACCAAGCGGTACCCCGGCGTGGTGGCCAATCGCTCGGTCTCTCTCTTAGTCAAACCCGGCGAATCGCATGCTGTGTTGGGCGAAAACGGTGCTGGCAAATCGACCCTCATGAAGATCATCTATGGCGCAGTGAAGCCAGATGAGGGCGAAATCCATTACAACGGCCAACTCGTCCAAATACGCAATCCCCAGCAAGCCCGTGCTTTGGGCATCAGCATGGTGTTTCAACACTTCAGCTTGTTTGACACCCTCAGCGTCGCCGAAAACGTTTGGCTGGGATTGGACAAGTCGCTCAACCTGTCAGAAGTTTCTGCGCGTATCAGTTTGAAGGCCGCCGAATACGGTCTGGACATCGACCCCTCACGCCCAGTTCACACCTTGAGTGTGGGCGAAATGCAGCGCGTTGAAATCATTCGTGCTTTGCTAACTGAGCCCAAATTGTTGATCTTGGATGAGCCCACCTCCGTGCTAACCCCTCAAGCGGTTGACAAGCTGTTTGTGGTGCTTCAAAAATTGGTCAGCCAAGGCTGTAGTTTGCTGTACATCAGTCACAAGCTTCATGAAATTCGCGAGCTTTGCACGGCCTGTACGGTATTGCGTGCAGGTCAGGTGACAGGGGTCTGTGACCCGCGTGAAGAATCCAATGCGTCGCTCAGTCGTTTGATGATTGGTGCAGAGCCCCCAGCCCTCAGCCATCAAGATCGCCAGCCTGGTGCTGTGCTGTTTGAGGTGAAGAATTTGTCTTTGCCCAAAGAAGATCAATTCGGTGTGGATTTGGCGCAAGTGAATTTGCAAGTTCGTGCAGGCGAGGTGGTCGGCATTGCCGGCGTTTCTGGTAACGGCCAACGTGAATTGCTTTATGCCTTGTCTGGTGAAGACACACGAGCGCAAGCACAAGACATTCAACTGCATGGGCAAGCGGTGGGCCAGTTGGGTCCCAACGAACGACGTCAAGCCGGTTTGCATTTTGTGCCAGAAGAACGACTGGGTCGTGGCGCTGTGCCATCACTCAGTCTGGCGCAAAACATGTTGCTCACACGCAATGAAGCCATTGCCAACAGTGGTTGGATTCACACCCAGGTGCTGCAAACCCAAGCCCAACAAATCATTGACCGGTTCAAAGTCAAAGCCAATGGCACGCAGGCTGCAGCGCAGTCTTTGTCGGGTGGCAATTTGCAAAAATTCATTGTAGGCAGAGAAATAGATGCCAATCCCAAAGTGCTTTTGGTGTCCCAACCCACTTGGGGGGTTGACGTAGGTGCGGCTGCGCAAATTCGTGGCGCCTTGTTGGCTTTGCGTGATGCCGGTTGTGCGGTGTTGGTGGTCAGCGAAGAATTGGACGAGCTGTTTGAAATTTGTGATCGCCTGCATGTCATGGCCAACGGCAAATTATCGCCCTCGATCGATCGCAAACAAGCCACAGTGGCGCAAATTGGTGAGTGGATGAGTGGTTTGTGGGAGGCGCATGCTCAAGCTTGAATTGCGCCCGCAAGACTCTCAGTTCTGGCGATTGGCCTCCCCAGTGCTGGCGTTGGTGATCACCGTAGCCTTAGGCATCGGCTTGTTTGTGTTGCTGGGCAAAGACCCTTTGCGCGGGCTACAGATGTTTTTCTGGGAACCCCTAAAGTCGGCTTATGCCTTGGGCGAGTTAATGGTCAAAGCCACGCCTTTGCTGGTCATCGCTTTGGGCCTTGCAGTCTGTTATCGGTCAAACGTTTGGAACATTGGTGCAGAAGGTCAGTTTGTCATTGGGGCTGTTGCTGCCAGTGGCGTGGCCTTGTTGGCCGACAAAGAAAGCGGTCGCTGGTTTGTTGTGGCGGTGGTCTTGGCGGGCGTTGCGGGCGGTATGTTTTGGGCTTCAATCACAGCCTGGCTCAAAGACAAGTTTCATGCGAATGAAATTTTGGTCAGTCTCATGTTGGTTTACGTGGCCGACATGGTCTTGGGTTATTTGGTTTATGGCCCTTGGAAAGATCCTGCCGGGTACAACTTCCCGCAAACCAAAAATTTCGAGGCCGTCACACAAATCCCACGCCTCATGACAGGCTCTCGGGTTAGCGTAGGACTCATCTTGGCCTTGCTGGGTGCGGTGGCGGTCTGGGTCTTTTTGTTCAGAACACGGGCTGGCTTTGCGCAGCAAGTCGGTGGTTTGGCCCCCGCTGCAGCTCGCTATGCAGGCTTTTCTTCGCGCAAGGCTTTGTGGACTGCCTTGCTGGTGTCGGGGGGCGCCGCGGGCATGGCGGGCGCTTTAGAAGTTGCCGGACCTTTAGGTCAGTTAACCCCCTATGTACCTTCTGGCTATGGTTTCGCCGCCATCATCGTGGCCTATGTGGGCCGTCTGCATCCGGTTGGCATGGTGTTTTCCGCGGTGCTCATGAGCATGTTTTATATTGGCGGTGAGTTGGCACAATCCCGCATGGGTTTGCCCAAGTCCATCACTGGGGTGTTCCAAGGCTTGCTGTTGTTCAGCCTGCTGGCGTGTGACACGCTGGTGGCCTATCGCCTGCGATGGCAGAGCAGGGGAGTTTGATGGAATCGTATGCATTGCTGATTGCGGCTACGCTCAATGCTGGCACTGTGCTGGCCATTGCGGCTTTGGGTTTGCTGATCAATGAAAAAGCGGGTGTGGTTAATTTGGGGGCTGAGGGCATGATGTTGTGTGCCGCCATTGCCGGATTTGCCACCGTGGTTCACACGGGCAGCGATGCTTTGGGCTTCTTGGCGGGCATGGCCGCAGGTGCGGTACTGGCCGCCATCTTTGGCCTCTTGGTGATTTACCTTAGCACCAACCAATATGCAACGGGCCTTGCGCTCAGTTTGTTTGGCGTCGGATTTTCTTCCTTTGTGGGCATCGGGTATGTCCAAGAAAAGTTGCCACAGCGCCCTAGCTTTGAAATTCCATTATTGGCTGACATCCCCTTGGTAGGCGCTGCATTTTTCAAGCAACACCCCTTGGTCTATGGCGTCATCGCATTTGTCTTTGGCTTGATGTGGTTTTTCTACAAAACTCGCACAGGCTTGGTGCTTCGTTCGGTGGGTGAATCTCCCCAATCTGCGCATGCTTTGGGATATCCGGTGCGTCGAATTCGTTTTTTTGCCGTCATCGCCGGCGGGGCCTTGTGCGGTTTGGCGGGCGCTTACATCTCCATAGCCTACACGCCGCTGTGGGTTGAGGGCATGGTTGCAGGCAAAGGCTGGATTGCCCTCGCGCTGACCACCTTTGCAACTTGGCGGCCCGCGCGCATTTTGTTGGGAGCCTATCTGTTTGGGGGTGTCACCATGTTGCAGTTTCATTTACAAGGTTTGGGCGTGCAAGTGCCCAGCCAATTGCTTACGGCGCTGCCCTATGTCGCTACCATTGTGGTGTTGGCCTTGATCTCTAGAAATCCGGCCTGGATTCGCATCAACATGCCAGCATCACTAGGCAAACCCTTCCATCCAGGTTCATAATGTTTTTTTTCGTGCAACCCTGTTCATCCATAAAGGAAATTTCATGACAGTTCTGAACAAGCGGTCGGTTCTTAAAATCGCCGCTTAAAATCGCCGCGATCTCCATCGTTGCAGCTGCCGCTTTGGTGGCTTGTGGCAAAAAAGAAGAGGCCAAGCCTGCAGCCGCAGCTGCGCCCAAGGCCGAGCCTCTGAAAGTGGCGTTTGCCTACGTTGGCCCTGTGGGCGACGGTGGCTGGACATTTGCACACGACAACGCTCGCAAAGAAGTTGAAAAACAGTTTGGCGACAAAGTTGTAACCAGTTTTGTTGAAAAAGTGCCAGAAAGCGCCGATGCGGAACGCGTCTTCCGCGACTTGGCCAGCCAAGGCAACAAATTGATCTTTGGCACCACCTTCGGCTACATGGACCCCATGTTGAAAGTTGCTGCAGACAACAAAGAAATCAAGTTTGAGCATGCCACCGGTTACAAAACGGCCGACAACATGCGCACCTACGACAGCCGCACCTACGAAGGCGCTTACATGGCTGGCGTGATTGCGGGCAAGATGACCAAGTCCAACACCTTGGGCGTGGTAGCTTCCATCCCAATTCCTGAAGTGATTCGCAACATCAATACCTTCACCATGGGTGCGCAATCCGTCAACCCTAAAATCAAAACCAAAGTGGTTTGGATCAACGAGTGGTTCAACCCACCAAAAGAAACAGAAGCTGCAACAGCCCTGATCAACGGCGGCGCTGACGTGTTGATGCAAAACACCGACTCTTCTGCTGTTCTGCAAACTGCCGAAAAAATGGGCAAGCGCGCTTTCGGTTGGGATTCAGACATGACCGCTTATGGTCCTAAGGCTCACTTGGGTTCAGCAGTCATCAACTGGGGTCCTTACTACATCAAGGCTGTG
>JBEDKQ010000088.1:0-10254 GCA_041172085.1 Pseudomonadota bacterium
AGCCCATTTCGGCTACGGCACGTGCCAGCGGTTCAGCCAGCGATAGATTTGAAAAAGAGGCGGTCATTAACCCGCTATTGTCGCACTTTAAGTCTTGGGTAACGTAACACCCACTTGACCTTGGTATTTGCCACCCCGATCTTTGTAGCTGGTTTCGCAAACCTCATCGCTTTCAAAGAACAAAACCTGAGCGCAGCCCTCCCCCGCATAGATCTTGGCAGGTAACGGTGTGGTGTTGCTGAACTCGAGGGTAACGTACCCCTCCCATTCGGGCTCGAAGGGGGTCACGTTGACAATAATGCCGCAACGGGCGTAGGTGCTTTTGCCCAAACAGATGGTGAGAACGTTGCGAGGAATACGAAAGTACTCTACTGTACGAGCCAAGGCGAAGCTGTTGGGGGGAATGACGCAGACGTCCGAGTGAATGTCGACAAAGCTTTTTTCGTCAAAATTCTTAGGATCAACGACCGTGCTGTAGATGTTGGTGAAGACTTTGAACTCTGGCGCACATCGAATGTCATAGCCATAACTGCTGGTGCCATAACTCACAATTTTCTCGCCGGCCGCATTTTTGCGCACTTGTCCGGGCTCAAAGGGCTCGATCATGCCGTGCTCTTCGGCCATGCGGCGGATCCATTTATCGCTTTTGATCGTCATCGCTCAGTCTTTCCAAGAGTCTTTGAATTCAGACACGCATTGTAAAGTGGTCTGGCACTTAGGCGATGGTGACTTGAAATGTGAGCGTCATTCAAGGCTTGTGTGCCCTGACCGAACACAAGGGCTCGCGCACTGGGATAAACTTTAAAGCCCAATTTTCTCTCGTTAAAGCGACAACCATGAAAAGACGCACCCTCCTTCAAGCCAGTCCTTTCTTACTGGGATTGCCGGCTGCCAGCCATGCTCAAGCGGCTTACCCCAACAAGCCCATTCGCTACATTGTGCCCGTGGCAGCAGGTGGCGGCTCGGACATGGTGGGTCGCGCACTGTGTGAGCGTTGGGCCAAGGTATTGGGCCAATCGGTTGTGGTGGACAACATTGGTGGCGGCGGCGGCGTCATTGCATCGCAAAACACTGCGCGCGCAGCAGCCGATGGTTACACCCTCATGCAAGGCTATGTGGCCACCCACGGCACGGCGCCTGCTACGCGCAAACTGCCCTACGATGCCGAAAAAGATTTCACGCCCATTGGCATGATTGGCTCCACCCCCAATGTGCTTTGCATCAACACCAGCCTGCCCCCTCAAAATTTCAAGGCATTTTTAGAATACGTCAAACAAAATCCAGGGCGTTTGTCCTATGGCTCTGCAGGCGCGGGCTCCCTCACCCACCTCACGGCGGAACTGTTCAAACTTCAGACCAACAGTTTCATGGTGCACATTCCTTACCGCGGCATTGCACCTGCCATCACCGATTTGATTGGCGGTCAAACGCAGATGATGTTCCCTGGTTTGGCGGCCGCCCTGCCCCATATTCGAAGCGGTCGCATTCGCGCACTTGCCGTCACAGGCAACAAACGCCATCCTCAAGTGAAGGACCTCCCAACACTGGAAGAAGCGGGACTCAAAGGCTTTGACGCGCAGCAATGGTATGGCGTGGTGGGTCCTGCCAACATGCCCGCAGGCATTGTGAAAGTGTTGAACGACGCCATGCTGACTGTTTTGTCACAACCCGACTTCAAAGACAAACTGAGTTCGGAGGCAGTAGAACTGATGCCCATGAAGCCCGCTGAGTTTGCAGCCTACATGAAAGCCGACTTGGCTCGCTGGACACAGTTGGCAAAGACTCGCAACATTCAGCTTGACAGTTAATGCGCTTTCGGTGCCATCAAAAAAGCCTGCTGATGCAGGCTTTTTTTTTCGAGACTGATGTCTTGACTTAAGGACTGACTTTGCCGATTACACCAGAGACCAAATAATTCATGTTGAGGATTTGTGCTTCAGTCAATGTTTGACCTGCGGCAGCAACAAGTTTGCCCTCGTTGTCAGTGATCGGGCCTTGGAAAATTTGACGCTTGCCTTGCACCATTTCATTTTGAATTTGAACAATTTCATCGCGCACTTTGGCTGACAGTTTGGGGCCAAAATCGCCGATTCGAATCATGCCGGCTTTCAAACCCCCACGCGTACTGCCTGTACGCCATTGACCTTTTTGAACATCCAACACGCGCTGGGTGTAGTAGGCGCCCCATTCGTGTGTGACCGCCATCAACTGCGCATCGGGCGCCACTTTGCGCATGTCAGAATGGTAAGCAATGGCCATCTTGCCGCGCTCTTGAGCAGCCACCATCACTGCATTGGTAGCGGTGTGAAACGTCATCACATCGACAGACTGATTGAACAAGGTCATCGCGGCATCGCGTTCTTTGGCAGGATCAAACCACGCGTTGAGCCAAACTACTTTGACTTGTGCTTTGGGGTTGACAGACCGCATGCCCAAAGTGAATGCATTCAATCCTTGCAAAACCTCGGGAATGGGAAAGCCAGCAACATAACCCGCTACATTCGATTGGGTCATGCGACCCGCCGCCACACCTGCCAAATAGCGTCCTTCGTAATACAGCGCATTGGCCACCGCCACATTGACATCGGTTTTATAGCCCGTGATGGACTCAAACTTTACGTTGGGAAATTCTTTGGCCACCTTGAGGGTAGGCTCCATATAGCCAAAACTTGTCGTGAAGATGATGTCATGGCCCTGTTGCGCCAAATCTCGAACCACGCGCTCAGAATCTGCCCCCTCGGCCACGTTTTCTACGACCGTGGTCTTAACGGCATTGCCCAAGGATTTTTCAACGGCTTTGCGGCCTTCGTCGTGTTGACGGGTCCATCCTGCTTCCAACACGGGTGTGACATACACAAACGCCGCCTTAACGGGTTTGCTGTCCGAACTTTTGGCACCCGACTTTGCGGGCTCAGCAGCGTGGCTGACAAGGGGGGATAAAAAGCAGGCGGCCGCGATCACGGCTGCGAGGTTTTTGTACATGGTAGTCCTCTACATGGCTTCGGGTGAACGACATCAAGGCCCACCGAAGCGCAGGCATTGAAAAAGAAAACACTTGCAAGGTCTTGCAAATGCAAGGGCTATTCTAATCCAGGTGTATAAAGTTCCTTTTTTCTTGCACTGAATTTGACTGCCATGAAATTACGATTGCTTGCTCTTGCCCTGATCTCTGCCAGCCTTGTTGCCCCATTGGGGGTTGTTGCACAAAGCGTAGCCAATGCCTCCCATTCTCAAGCCAGTTCACTGAAACCCGTGGCAGAAGTTGAAGGCATTTCAGAATACCGCTTGCCCAATGGCTTGCGATTGCTGTTAGCACCCGATGCCTCCAAACCGACCACCACGGTCAATATGACCTATTTGGTGGGCAGCCGTCATGAGAGCTATGGCGAGACAGGCATGGCGCACTTGCTTGAGCACTTGGTATTTAAAGGCACGCCCACCCGGGGCAACATCATGCAAGAGCTTAGCAAGCGCGGTATGCGCTTCAATGGCACCACTTTTTATGACCGCACAAACTACTACCAAACCTTTCCAGCCAATCCCGAAAACTTAAAGTGGGCCTTGGAAATGGAAGCCGATCGCATGATCAACAGCAACATCGCACGCACCGATTTAGACACCGAATTTTCAGTGGTGCGCAACGAAATGGAAAGCGGGGAAAACAACCCCCATATGATGTTGTGGCAGCGCATGACTGCAACCGCTTTTGACTGGCACAACTATGGCAAAACCACCATCGGTGCGCGCACCGATGTCGAAAATGTCAAGATAGAAAACCTGCAAAATTTCTATCGCAAATATTACCAACCAGACAATGCAGTCCTGCTGGTTGCAGGCAAATTTGATGCAACCAGCACACTTGAAAGTATCCGTTCAATTTTTGGCAGCATTCCCAAACCAACTCGAAAACTAGAGCCCACTTACACCCAAGACCCTGCACAGGACGGCGAACGCGAAGTGACAGTTCGCCGCGCAGGCGATATTCAACTCTCTGCTGTTTTGTTTCACACAGCCGCAGGCAGTCACCAAGATGCGGCAGCCATGGCGGCTCTAAGCGAAGTACTGGCAGGCACGCCCAACGGACGGCTTCACAAGAATTTGGTCGAGAAGAAACTGGCCGTCAATGTCAATCCGTGGAACTTTGACCTGGCCGAACGTGGCTATGTCCTGTTCATGGCCGAACTTAGCAAAACCCAAAGTTTGAATGAAGCACGCAAAGTACTCCTGAATGAATTGGAAGGTGTTGCCCAAAAACCCATCACTGAAGATGAGTTGAAACGCGCAAAAGCCAGCCTTCTAAGTCAAATTGACAAAACCATTAACGACCCCCAGCAATTGGCCGTTCAGATGTCCGAATCGATTGCCAATGGCGATTGGCGCTTGTTTTTTATCCAACGCGACCGCATTGAAAAATTAACAGTCGCCGATCTTCAAGCAGTCGCATTGAATTACTTCAAACCGAGCAATCGCACGGTAGGCCAATACATCCCAACGCCTACGCCCGACCGCATCAAAATGCCTGAAGCAGTCGACGTTGCCAAATTGGTCGCAGATTACAAGGGCAAGGCTGCCACCGCAGAAGGCGAGGTTTTTGATATTTCTCCGGCCAACATCGAAAAACGCACACAACGCATAAGCTTGCCAAGTGGCATGAAACTCATTTTGACGCCCAAGAAAACACGGGGCGAAACAGTCAATGGTTATTTCACTTTGAGGTTTGGTGACGAAAAGTCCTTGTTCAATCAAGCCACTACAGCCAATCTTACTGCCAGCATGCTCATGCGAGGTACGGGCAAGCTTGAACGTTCAGAAATTGCGGCCAAGTTGGACGATCTCAAAACACAAATTGAAGTTTCTGGCGCAGGACAGACAGTCACCGTTCGGTTTGACACGCTCCGCAAAAATTTACCCGAAGTCCTCAGCTTGGTTCGAGACATTCTTCGCAACCCGAGCTTTCCACAAAAAGAATTTGATTTGTTGGTTGAAGAAAGCGCCGCGGCACTTGAAAGCCAGCGCAGCGAGCCCAATGCCATGGGCTCGCAAGCCATGGCATTGACTTTGGATGTTTACACCAAGGGTGATGTCCGTGCTGCACGCAGTTTGGACGAATCACTTACAGACCTCAAAGCCGCCAAGTTGGCGCAAGTGCAACAATTTCACAAACAATATTACGGCGCCAACAACAGTGAATTTGCTTTGGTTGGCGACTTTGACAGCCAGACCACACAAAACCTCATCGGCCAGTACTTCGCCGACTGGAAAAGCTCGCAAGCCTACGCACGTTTGAAGGCTGCACCTAAGCCACCCAAGGCACAAGTCATTCAGCTTGAAGCACCCGACAAGGCCAATGCTTTTTTCTTAGCGGGCTTGCCCTTGCCTTTACAAGACACACAAGCAGAATTTGTGCCCTTGCAACTGGCCAATCGCGTATTGGGCGGTGGCGTCAAGTCTCGCCTATTCGACCGTTTGCGTCAAAAAGACGGCCTCAGCTATGGCGCTGGCAGTCAACTCAGCGCCAGTTCATTTGAGCCCTCAGGCATGTGGGTAATGTATGCCATCTATGCACCTCAAAACTTAGCAAAACTCAAAACAGGCGTGCAAGAAGAACTGGCCAAGTTTGTCAAAGATGGCATCACCGCTGAAGAATTGGCCGATGCCAAAAAAGGCTGGCAAGAGGAACGCAAAATTGGCCGGGCCCAAGACCGTGCTTTGGCGGCAAGTCATGTGGCGCAAACTGCGGCCAATCGCACCATGAGCTTTGTCGAAAAAATAGACGCACAAATTGAAGCAACAACATTGGACGAGGTCAATGCGGCCCTACGCAAATACCTAGAACCCAACAAGTTCTTGAACATTTACGCGGGTGATTTTGCCAAGCATGGCGGCAAATAAAACTGCTTTATTTCAAGCAAATTTAGCACGGCCGTTTTTAATTTCGTATACGGCTGTGACTGCGCCGTTGACCACTGTGAATTGATAACCCTTGTTTGCGTCGTTGCTCATGTTGTTCCCTTTGATTGCAATGAAATTGCTTTGCTGAGAACTGAAATTTAACGAAGCCAGATGAAGCCAAGCTTAAGAGACAAGCTCGCGATCTTTGGGCCAAACCATGACGACTTGCAAACCGCCGAGATGGGGGCTGGTCCCCAATTGAACTTTGACGCGGGTCAATTGTGCAATTCTGCGAACAATCGACCAGCCCAGGCCACTGCCTGGGGCTTCGGTGCCAAGCACTCTGAAAAAGCGATCACCCAAACGCAAACGATCAGACGCCGACATGCCAGGGCCACTGTCTTCTACCGTCAACATGGGTTCGGGGCCATCCCGCCAAGTGACCTGCAATTGGGCACCAACAGGACTGTAACGGCTGGCGTTGTCAACCAAATTGCGAACCACAATCGACAGCCATTCAGGTTTGACATGAAGCAACAATTTTTCTGGCGCATCAAAGTTCAAGCTTTGTTGCTTGGCAAGCCAAGCGTGCCCAGACTCGGCCAATTGTTGGCGGGTTAGTGCAATGACATCGACAGCCTCTTGACTGAGCGTGTCCACATAACGCTCGGAAGCATCTAAACGAGAAAGCTCTAACAGTTGTGAAATGAGTCGGGTGGCACGATCACAACCATCCATGAGGGCTTGCAAGGCTTGCTTTTGCGCGTCTGCTTCTGTGGCGCCCATGGCCACTTGCGCTTGCATGCGTATTGCAGCCACAGGCGTTCGCAATTCATGGGCTGCATCTGAGGTGAACTGACGTTCGTTGGCCATTTGAACCTCAACCCGCTTGAACAATTGGTTCAAAGCTTGCACCAAGGGTTGGACCTCTTTCACTGCCTTTTCTTCTTCAAGGGCTTGCAAGGAAGAAGCTTTGCGCAAGCCAATTTCTTGCCCTAAATGCCGCAGGGGGCCAAGCGAAACGCGGATAGACCACCAAATGAACAAAGCCATCAGCGGGAAGATAAAGAGCAAAGGCAAGATGGCACTTTCTAAGCCGGCATACAAAATATCTTGACGGTATTTGCCAAGCTCGGCAACATGAATCCAGACGTCTTTTTCTTGCCCCTGCGTACTGAAAATTCGCCAAACTTCGCCATCGACTTGGCGATCAATGAGACCACTCTCGCCTGCTTGCCGAAAAGGGGTTGTGGGGGCTTTTTCTGAACGCGCCAAAAGCTGGCCATCATGCCAAACTTGATAGGCCACACGAGGCTGGTATTTGTGCAGAGTAGGACTGGTAGTGAAGTCAATGTCATTCTCATGGCCATCACCCGATTGAACAACAAGGAAAGATGCCGTTTGAGCCAGATGGGCATCGAGCAGTTCATTAAGCTCGTGATCGGTTTCATACCAAGTCAGGCCCAACACCAACAGCCATGCAGCAGCAGTGACCACCAACAAAGATACCAAGAGGCGAGATTGAAGCGACGGGCGCTTGTCAGTGAATTACATGATTTATTTTGGCATGACGTATCCCACGCCTCGAATGGTTTGAATGAGGTCATTGCCTAACTTACGCCGCAAATGATAAATGTGCACCTCAACCGTGTTGCTGCTAACTTCGGTACCCCAACTGTAGAGGTGTTTTTCCAATTGTTCACGGGTTAAAACATGACCGGCATGCATCATGAAAGTGAACAACAAGTCAAAATCCCGCGCAGACACATCAACAGGCAGGCCCCTCAGGCTGACCACCCGCGATGTCGAATTGAGTTGAACATCCTTGACGCTGATGATGCTTTGAATTTCGCCATGGGAACGCCTGACCAAGGCACGCAATCTTGCAGCCAACTCTAACAAGTCGACAGGCTTGATCAAATAATCGTCAGCACCAGCGTCCAGTCCTTCAATGCGATAGGACACCGCATCTTGTGCCGTCAAGATCAGGACGGGTGTTTTGATTTTCTTTTGACGAACTTTTTGAAGGCACATCAAGCCATTTTGACGTGGCAGCCCCATGTCCAAAATAACTGCCTCGTGCACCTGCGTCATCATTTCTCGCTCGGCTGCCACACCATCACGCACCCAGTCCACCTGAAAGCCGTGCTGCGCCAAACCCGCTTTGAGGCCTGAACCTAAAGTTTCATCGTCTTCTGCCAACAATACACGCATGACGTTGATTTGCCTCAGGTCAATTGAAAAAACAAGAACGACACCACGGCCATACCAAGCATGACGGCCACCCACACATGATTGCTTTGGGCCACATCGGGCCCCGCACCTTCGCGGCGGCCAGACCACATGGGGCGCAAACCTTGTGATTTTTTGCTAAGCACCAAGAGCATGACCAAAGCGATGTGCAAGAGTACAGCCATGAATAAAAAATTGCCAAAAAACTCGTGGATTTCAGACATCCAATCGCCAGTGATTTCATTGTAGATCGCATAACCCGAAAGCGTGATGAAAATAGAAACCAGGAATGTGCAGAAAGCGGTCAGCGTTAAAACAAGGGAGGTCCACTTGCGAAAAGTTTGGGCGTTCCACTTCAACACGGCCTCTGGCAAATTCTGAAAATCATTTTTGAGTTCCTTCAGTGCTTCCAGCTTTCGCCAAGCAACGCTGAGCCTAGATTGGCGGGGTCCAAACATGCCCCACAACAAGCGAAACACAACCAAGCCAAACAAGGTGTAGCCCAAGCTCACGTGGAGTAATCGGAAACGCTCGCTTTCAGCCGTGAGGTAAGCCCCCAAAAAAGAGAGTGCCATCAAGGTATGAAACAAACGCATGGGCATTTCAACAATGCGCCTGCTGGGTTTGCTGGGTGTGCCGGGTATGCTGGAAGAGCTGGTACTGGCTGATGGGTCTAACGAATTCAAGGTGGTTTGGGTCATGGTGTTTACCTATTTCTGAGTCCTTGCGAAGTCAATCAAAGCGGAATGCGAACACGGTCGTCTTCAAAGTCGCCCATGTCTGCGCCTTGGTGGCATGCTTGGCATTGCGCTTTGCCATTGATCGACTTGCGCGCCCAAACGGCTTTGTCGATCTTGCGGTGTTTCTTTTCAAACCATGTGGTGGTGGTCAACCTGTCGCCGGGCGATGACGCCTCGGCACGCTTGTAAGTACCACCTTGTGCTTGCAGCCAAGCGCTGATTTGACGTTCCGTGGCGGTGTCTAAAGAAGCATCAGTGCCGTAATGCTTGTCTAAACCACCCATGATGCGTTGCCACGACGGTTTAGACAGCATCGCTGGGGGATAGGCCATGTGACAAGACGCGCATTCGGCTTTGTAGGCTGGTAACACGGTGGCGGGCATGAGCGGTTTGTCCGCCATGGCAAGTGGCAACCCGCCTAAAAACAAGGCCACACAGATACACACTCGCTGGGTCCAATTGAGAAAAGTCATTTCAACTCCTTCAGGTAAGCCACCACATCGGCCTTTTCCAAAGGCGTGCATTCTCGGTTCAGCACGTCTTTGCAGTTTCTACGGAACCACTTTTCAACTTTGGCCGAATCAGAAAACCTCTCGGGATTGACCATGGGCGCCAAGGGCGCAATGGTTTTGCCTGTACTGGCATGTTTGCCCGCTAGCACTGGCGAAGCACCATGACAAGAGGCACAACTCAACTCATTGGCCGCTGTTGCATTGAAAAACTTTTGCCCACGCAATCGATCGGCTTTTTGACCAGCCGCCTGCTGATACTGCGACAAGAGCGCGTCGGGCTGGGTATCGGCCGCAAAGCTTGAACCAATGAAGCACAAAACGCCAAGCCCTAACAAGACGCGGCGAACAAAGAAGAAGGAGATGGAAGAAGTCATGACGTGATAATGATCCCGTCATCTGAAGCAATTCTTAAGAGACCTTCAGAAACCCAAACCCCCAAGAAAAAAGCCGCGCTTCTTGCGAAGCGCGGCTGGGTCAACTGATGCTGAATTGGATCAGTTTGGCACTTTGCCTTCTACGCCTTTGACGTAGAACTTGATGCCGCCCAAGAATTTGTCATCGGCCACAACGTCTTTGGCCAACACTTCTTTGCCGTCTTGACCCACGATAGGACCTTTCCAGATGGCAAAGCTGCCGTCTTTCAGACCCGCCTTGATTTCATCAATTCTTTTTTTGGTGTCTTCGGGTACGTCGGCAGCCACAGAGACCATGTCAATGGCGCCTTCTTTCACGCCCCACCAGCTTTGGCCAGTAGACCATTTGCCTTCAAGCGCTTCTCCCACAGCCTTGATGTAGTAAGGACCCCAGTTGATGACTGCTGAACCCAAGTGAGCCTTAGGACCATAAGCGGTCATGTCTGAATCCCAACCGAAAGCGCG
>JBEDKQ010000089.1:0-10006 GCA_041172085.1 Pseudomonadota bacterium
TTGTGATCTGACGGCCTGCGCAGATGTCGGCCACCCTTGCATGTGTTGTTCGCAAATATGCGCCAAAGCATCAATCCATGTTGGCTCGTCGTTCAAACAGGGGATGTAGTTGAAGGATTGACCACCTGCGTGCAAGAACGCTTCACGCGCCTCCATGCTGATTTCTTCTAAGGTTTCTAAACAATCACCCGTAAACCCAGGACACACCACATCAACGCTTTGTGTGCCAGCTTGTGCCATGGCAATCAGCGTAGGTTCGGTATAGGGCTCCAACCACTTCGCTTTTCCGAAACGCGATTGGAACGTGACTTTGTATTGCGTTTTGTCGAGACCCAATTTTTCAGCCAACAGGCGACCGGTTTTGTAGCACTCGCAGTGATAGGGATCACCCAACTGCAAGGTGCGCTCTGGCACGCCATGGAAACTCATCACAAGTTGTTCGGCCTTGCCGTGGGCTGCCCAATGGTTTTGAATGCGTGTGGCCAAGGCCTGAATGTAGCCCGCATTGTCGTGGTATCGGTTGACAAATCGGAACTCTGGCAAGTTGCGGGTTGTAAGGCCCCAGCGGTACACCGAATCAAAGACGGGTGCCGTGGTGGTACCGCTGTATTGCGGGTAAGCGGGCAGGATCAAGATGCGCGTCACGCCCTCAAGCCGCAGGGCGTCAATTTGCGCGGCGATGCTAGGCTGGCCATAGGTCATGGCGTATTTCACCAACACGTCGTGGCCAAGTTGCTGAAGTTTCTGAGCCAAACCTTGCGCTTGCTTGTCGGTCCAGACGCGCAAAGGCGAGCCTTCGGGGGTCCAGATGCTGGCATATTTGGCTGCTGATTTGGCGGGTCGTACACGCAAAATGATGCCGTGCAAAATGAGCCACCATATGGCCTTGGGAATTTCGACCACACGCGCATCGCCTAAAAATTGGGCCAAATACTGACGCAATGCGGGTGCGGAAGGTTCAGCGGGTGTGCCAAGGTTGCAGTACAACACTGCAGTTTTTGCAGTTTGTCCGTGTTGAAAAGGGGGTTCTTTTTGGAAAGCCATGCGTTATTCTCTCCCACCATGATCGACTTTTCAAAAATTAAAGCTATCTCCCTAGATTTAGATGACACTTTGTGGCCGGTTTGGCCCACGATTGGTCGGGCTGAGGAGACCTTGGCCCACTGGCTGGCTGAAAAAGCCCCACTGACGGTGCCTTTGTGCGCCATTCCTGGATATCAGCGGCAAATTCGGGAAGAAATGCCTTCATTGCGGCCAGATTTAGGAAACGACCTGTCGGCGTTGCGGCGAGAAGCCATTCGGGTGCTTTTGCAACGGGCTGGAGAAGATCCAGACTTGGCTGAACCCGCATTTGAAGTTTTTTTTGAAGCACGTCAAAAGGTTACGTTTTTTGAGGATGCCTTGCCCGCACTTCAGTTTTTAAATGTCAGGTACCCTTTGGTGGCCTTGTCCAATGGCAATGCAGACATTCGCAAAGTGGGTCTTGAGCCTTTTTTCAAAGCCGCTTTCAACCCTGTCAATTTGGGCGTAGGCAAACCCGATCCCCAAATGTTTTATGCTGGTGCTCAGGCTTTGGGTGTGCAGCCTGAAGAAGTGCTACACATTGGCGATGATCCCCACTTAGACGTACTGGCTGCCCAGCGTGCCGGCCTGCAAGCAGTGTGGGTCAATCGTGAACAGAAACTGTGGACTCACGATGTTCATCCTGCACCGTTCACGGTCATCAGCCTCAAACAACTGTGTGAATTTTGGCCCCATTGAAAGAAACTGAGCAATCAAATGACTTTGAAAATTTATGGCATTGGCGCATCACGGGCTGTCCGTCCCCTTTGGGCTGCGGCTGAACTCGGATTGAAATTTGAACACATGCCCGTGCCCTATCAAGGTGGGGCAACGCGAACCCCTGAGTTTTTGGCCCTCAACCCCAACGGTCATATTCCAGTGATTGAAGACCATCGACCAGAAGGCACAGTCACAGTTTGGGAAAGCATGGCCTGTGCGTTGTATGTGGCCAAGTTCCATGGCCTGCCAGATGGCAAATCGATTGCGCCGGCCAATGCGCAAGAAGAAGCCGACGCACTGCGTTGGAGTTTTTGGACCGTCACAGAAGTCGAGAAAGACGCCTTGACCGTGTTGATGCACCGAATAGTGATGCCTGCTGATCAACGTAAACCTGAATTGGCCGATGCCGCCGAACAAAGACTGCGCGTCCCTTGTCGGGTGCTTGAAATGCACTTGGCTGCACAATCTGCAAAAGGCGCCGACTATTTGGCGGGACAACGTTTTACGGTGGCCGATGTCTGTGTGGCCAGTGTCATGGTCTGGGCCAAAACGTCGTCGCTGTTGATGGCTGAATTTCCAACAGTTCAAAAGTGGTTGGATGCTTGTGTCAGTCGGCCTGCTTTTGCGGCATCTCGCAAGTTGGCTTAATCATGGGTGGCGCTGACCAATTGGCCGGCTTCACACCCAGACAGCACAGCACCTTCCAAAGTGGCAGGGTAGGGCCCCGCCACATAATCGCCGCAGACTGAAAGCCCTCTGAAGGGATTTGCACAGGGTCTGTTTAAATTGGGTGTGCATGCAAAAGTTGCCCTTTTTTCAATCACTGTTTGAAGGAGGGTCAGCTCACCCATGGCGACTTCTTTTGGCCTCAATTGATAGATCAAATCACGCGCCTGTTGAACCACTTTGAGCTCAAGGTCTTGCTTGCTGTCTTCGGCGGCACTGACCACAAAAGCCAACAGGCCTGGTGTATTGTGCGTTGTCATCATTTGACCGCGGTCGAAGACAAATTGAGCAGGTGCTTGGTTGCTCGATTGCAGCGCCAGCATAGGCTGCGGCAATTGGAATGCCGCATGTGCTTGGACATAGACCGTCGCAATGGGTTCGTGAACCAAGGCGCTTGCAGTTTTAGCCCAAGAAGGGTTAAAAGGCGCAAGCAAAGTTGCTGCATCCCACGCTGGCGTTGCCAACACAACACGGTCAAAAGCATTTTCACCAACTTCCCACATCCTTGAATTTGTGGTGTTCAAAGTCAGCTGATCAATGCGAGCGCCCAATTTGCAACTAGCGCCATGCGCTTCAAGCCAACGAACGGCCGCGTGTGGAAATATTTCTCCCAACTCTTGCCTTGGCAGCAAAAGATCGGCGCTGCCTTTAGGGCCAAAAACAGCGTCTTGCAACACACGCAAAAACACAGAGCCACTGGCTTGATTCGCAGGTGTGTTCAAAGCAGAAACGCACAAGGGTTCAATCAAGTCGCGCCAGACGCGCGGGGAAAGTCCTTGGCACAGGTCTTGGACTGTGAGCGCAGCGTCACATTGAAATTGCATGCGTTGCCATTTGAATGCCGTTGTCAACAAAGACCACTTGTCATAGATTCGCCAGCCCTTGGCAAATGCAATACCCCCTAACAAATTGAAAGGAAAGGGCAGAGGCGGCAAAGCCAGGCCTTCACCTTTTGCATCTTGTAAATTGAGGGGCAAGCGCCATAGCGCCTTGTCCAGATCAATGCCTACTTTGCGCATCAAAGCCAAGCTTTGTTGGTAAGCGCCAATCAGAATGTGTTGGCCATTGTCGAGCGCAGGTTGCGCTAACGCAGGCAAAGAAAATGATCGTGCTCTGCCGCCCCAATGGCGACTGGCTTCGAATAAAGTGACCTGATGCCCACTCTCAACTGCGGTGATGGCTGCAGTCAAACCAGCCCAACCGCCGCCAATCACTGCAATCTTGAGAACTTGCTTCAAAGCCGCCCCAGCGCTTGAACTTTCCATGCAAGCCAAAGCTTGCGCAATGGTGTGAGGGAGACGCGTTGGTGCAGTACTTGAAAATTGTCTGCTTCAATTTCGCGCAGCAATGTTCTGTAAATGCTGGCCATCATGAGCCCAGGTTTTTGGGCACGTTTGTCTGCAGCAGGCAGTAAGGTCATGGCCTCGTCATACAGGCCATGTGCGCGTGCAGCCTGAAACTTCATGAGGGCCGTAAAGCGATCTGAATATTGCCTTTGCATCAGGTCTTGGGCTTTGACATCAAATTGTTTGAGTTCATCGACGGGTATGTAGATGCGGCCCCGCATGGCATCTTCACCCACATCGCGCAAAATATTGGTCAATTGAAATGCCAACCCCAACTTGTGGGCGTAAAGGGTGGTGGTGGGGTCTGTCTGTCCAAATATTTTGGCGGCCACTTCACCCACCACACCCGCCACCAGGTGGCAATAGCGTTGCAAACCTGCAAAGTCCAGGTAACGTGTTTGCGTCAGGTCCATCTGACAACCCTCGATGACCGACAACAAGTGATGCGCCTCAATGTTATAGATCTTCACATGTGGCATCAAAGCATGCATGACCGGGTGAGTCGGTTTGCCTGCAAACGCTTGTTGTACTTCCTTTTGCCACCAAGCCAAGGTGCTTTGCGCCACACTGGGGTCGGATATTTCGTCAACCACATCGTCCACTTCCCGGCAAAATGCATAGAAGGCGGTGATGGCTGCACGGCGCTCGGTGGGCAAAAACAAAAAGGCGTAATAAAAGCTACTGCCAGAACTGGCCGCCTTTTGTTGAACGTACTCTTGGGGTGTCATAAGGCGTCATTCTCCCACTGTCTGGGCCTCATCCACAGGCAGCGCCACAACATGATGGGCACATCCCATGCACGTAATTGAGGTCGAACATGCAAAGCTTGCGGGCCTAATTTTCGAACTTTTTCCAAAATGCGCAGTCCGCCTTGAACCACCAAGCGAAGCTCCCAGCCCGCACGGCCGGGTACTTGATGGACCAAGGGTGCACCAGACAACATCAGGGCATGGGCATGTTGGCAAAGCGTTTCGATCAAAGTGGCGGTTGGCAGTTGCTGCAAAAAATCTTGCGGCAAATAAAACCTTCCTCGGGGAATGTCTTCGCTGAGATCTTGCCAAAAATTGATCAATTGAAGCGCACTGCAAATGGCATCGCTTTGCTTTAAAGCTGTCTCATGGTGCACGCCGTACAAATGCAAAAGCAATCGGCCCACAGGATTGGCAGACAGTTGGCAATAAGCAAGCAAAGCTGCCGTGTTCGGGTAGGTGCTGCCATTTGCACTGGCCACTACATCTTGTTCAAAGGCTTTTAACAAATCATCTAACAATGAAACTGGCAATGATTTTTCCGCAATGATGCGATGCAGTGGCACAAAGATTTGAGGATTGAATTTTGTTGCGTCATGTGGGTTGTGCAGCGCTACTCTAAAGGCTTGAAGTTGTGTCAAACGGTCCGCAGCGGGCCATTGCCCTTCGTCTGCGATATCGTCCGCAGCCCTGGCGAATGCATAGATGGCTGAGATGGCCGGCCGCAATGCAGGAGGGCAGAGCCAAGAGGCCACCGGAAAATTTTCTGGGTGGGTGACTGGCAAAGGTTCGTGCACCTTTGAATTCGTTGATTGTGTCAGCATGGATTCCTGCATTTTCGCTTGACATTCATCATGGATTACCCTAGATTACTAACCAGTCAGTCATTAATTTGGATTCACCCATGTCACATTACGATCTGTGCCAATCTAGGCCAGCCGTCCAAAAAGAGGCCCATTCCAAGGGCTACTTCTTATTCGCCGCAAGCGCTGTAGCCGCAGCGTTGTTGCTGAGTGCCTGCAGTCCCAAAAAAGAAACGCCTGAGCCTGTGCGCTCGGTCAAGTTGATCACCGTGGGTGCCTCAGATTTGAATGTGCAAGGTGAATACGCTGCAGAGGTCAAGGCACGCATAGAAAGTCGTTTGGGTTTTCGTGTTGGCGGCAAAATGATTCAGAGACAAGCAGAGGCTGGTCAGCGCGTCAAAGCGGGTCAAGTATTGGCCGAAATCGATGTTCAAGACTACGCGCTGGCCGCACAAGCTGCACAGGCACAAGTCATTGGCGCACGGTCCCAGAGAGACTTGGCGGCGGCAGACTTCAAGCGTTACGAAGCCTTGCTGGCGCAAAACTTCATCAGTGCTGCAGAGCTTGAGCGCCGCTCAGCCACGCTCAAAGCAGCACAAGCCACCCTTGATCAGGCGCTTGCCCAAGCCCAATCGCAAAGCAATCAAGCTTCTTATGCCAAATTGATGGCAACCACTTCGGGTGTTGTTACAAGCGTAGAGGCAGAACCCGGCCAAGTCGTGTCGGCTGGGCAGCCTGTCGTACGCTTCGCCCATGATGGCCCTCGTGATGCCGTCTTTGCGGTACCTGAGCATGTGGTAGGACGTCTTAAATTGGGTCAAAAAATGACCGCCACTTTGGGCAATGGCCAACAAACTTTGCAAGGTCAAGTCCGCGAAGTGGGCGCCAGTGCCGATCCCGTCACTCGAACCTTCACCGTCAAACTCGGTTTGGAAAAAGCCGAGGCCTTGCCCCTGGGCGTCACACTGAATGTCCATGCGCCCCAGCTTGCAGGCAGTCAAGCCAACGTGATCAAGGTGCCTACCAGTGCCTTGAGGCAAGAAGGTCAGCAGACAGCCGTATGGGTGTTTGATGTTGCTTCTAGCACGGTCATCTCGCAAGCGGTTCAGGTGGCTACAGCAGATGGTAACGAAGTGGTCATTGCCTCGGGCTTAAAGCCTGGCCAGCAAATTGTCAGTGCAGGTGTGCATGTTTTGTCGCCAGGTCAAAAAGTGACCGTCTACAAGCCTGAAGCCATCGCACCTGCAGTCGGAAAATAAACCATGCGCACCGAACCTAAAGCAGGCTTTAACCTGTCCAAATGGGCGCTTGAACACCCCGCGCTAACCCGGTACTTGATGCTGGTCTTGATGCTCTTGGGCGTGTTTGCATTTTTCAACTTAGGCCAAGATGAAGACCCACCTTTCACGTTTCGCGTTATGGTGGTTCGCGCCTATTGGCCAGGCGCGACAGCCCAGCAAGTGGCCGAGCAGGTCACCGATAAGTTAGAGCGAACGCTTCAAGAAGTACCTTACGCAGACAAGATTCGCAGCTACTCCAAACCTGGTGAAGCGCAAATCATTTTTCAGATCAAAGACTACTCCAAACCTGCGGAGGTTGCCAATGTTTGGTACACCGTGCGCAAAAAGATAGGTGACATGCGCGGCACATTGCCTGCGGGTGTTGTGGGGCCGTTCTTTGTAGACGACTTTGGCGATGTGTACGGCGTGATCTACGCCTTACAAGCCGATGGCTTCTCGCCTGCAGAAGTGAAAAAATTCGCAGACGAAGTACGCCAAAAAATTCTGCGAGTTCGCGATGTTGCCAAGGTGGAATTATTTGGCGTGCAAGACGAAAAAGTCTTTGTCGAAATTTCACAAAAGAAACTGGCAGCGATGGGCCTGGACATGGGCGCCGTGATTGCGCAGTTGGGTCAACAAAACGCAGTGGAATCTGCAGGCACCCTGAACTTGCCAAAAGATGCCATTCAGCTTCGTGTCAATGGCCAGTTCAACAGCCTGGAGGCCCTCAGGCAAATGCCGATTCGTGGGGCGTCAGGTCAACAACTGAAGCTGGGTGACTTGGGCAGCATCAAGCAAGATTACATCGACCCGCCTTCCGTTAAAGTGCGCCACAACGGCCAACAAGTGATTGGTTTGGGTGTGTCTATGGCCAAGGGGGGCGACATCATTCAACTGGGCAAGGCCCTCAAGTTGAGTACACAAGACATTGAGGAAAACTTGCCGGCTGGTGTCAGGTTGATTCAAGTTCAAGACCAGCCTCAAGCCGTTTCAAAATCCGTCAACGAATTTTTGCAAACCTTGGTTGAAGCTGTTGCCATTGTGTTGGCCGTGAGTTTCCTGTCGCTGGGCCTGCACAAACGACCTGGCATTCATCCCTTGTGGCGTCGCTGGACCCTGGACATTCGGCCAGGTTTGGTGGTGGGCATCACCATCCCTTTGGTCTTGGCCGTAACCTTCTTGGCCATGGATTACTTTCACATAGGCCTGCACAAAATTTCGCTTGGTTCGCTCATCATTGCGCTTGGCTTGCTGGTGGACGACGCCATCATTGCCGTTGAAATGATGGTGCGAAAAATGGAGGAGGGCTACGACAAAGTGCGAGCCGCCACCTTCGCCTACGAACTCACAGCCATGCCCATGTTGACGGGTACTTTGATTACCGCAGCAGGTTTCTTGCCCATTGGTTTGGCCAAATCTATGACCGGTGAGTACACGTTTGCCATCTTTGCGGTAACAGTCATTGCGCTGCTGATCAGCTGGGTGGCTTCTGTTTATTTTGTGCCATACCTCGGCACCTTGCTATTGAAAACACCGCCGCACGTTGAAGCATCAGAAGGTGCGGTCCTTCATGAAATGTTTGACACACCTTTTTACAACAGTTTTCGGAGCGCTGTTACTTGGTGTGTCTTCAATAAGTGGAAAACCATTGCCATCACCTTGGCCCTGTTTGCCATGGGCATTGTGGGCATGGGAAAGGTGCAACAACAGTTCTTTCCCGATTCAAGTCGACCCGAAATCATGGTGGATCTTTGGTTGCCCGAGGGCTCTAGCTTTGCAGCCAGTGACGAGGTTTCCAAGCGAATTGAAAAACGCTTGATGGCCGAAGAGGGCGTCAACTCTGTCAGCACTTGGGTGGGCTCGGGCGTGCCACGTTTTTATCTGCCGCTCGATCAAGTATTTCCCCAAACCAACGTGTCGCAATTGATTGTGGTGCCAAAGGATTTGAAGGTCCGTGAATCACTGCGCATCAAATTGCCTGAATTGTTGGCATCGGAGTTTCCAGAGGTGAGGGGCCGCGTCAAGTTGTTGCCCAATGGCCCACCTGTGCCTTATCCCGTGCAATTTCGAGTTGTGGGCGATGACCCCTTGAAGCTGCGTTTGAAAGCGGACGAAGTCAAAGCAGCCATGCGTGCCAACAGCAACACACGCGGTGTCAATGACAACTGGAATGAATCGATCAAAGTCATTCGCTTGGAAGTAGATCAAGCCAAGGCTCGCGCATTGGGTGTGACCAGTCAATCGATTGCGCAAGCATCACGCACCATGGCTTCTGGTTCTACAGTAGGGCAGTACCGCGACGGCGATAAATTGATCGACATTGTGTTGCGTCAACCGCAGTCAGAACGCGATGCCATTACCGACTTGGCTGGCGCATATGTGCCAACTGCGTCAGGCAAGTCAATTCCCTTAATGCAAATTGCCAAGCCTGTGTTCAATTGGGAACCTGGTGTCATGTGGCGCGAAGGGCGCGACTACGCGATTACTGTCAACGCCGATTTGATCGAAGGCATTCAAGGCGCCACTGTGACCCAGCAATTGCTGCCTGAATTGAAAAAAATTGAGGCCTCCTGGAAAGCGGCTGGCTATGGCGATTACCGAATCGAGGTGGCCGGTGCGGTTGAAGAAAGTTCCAAAGGTTCCGCTTCGATTGCGGCAGGCATGCCACTGATGTTGTTTGTCACTTTCACATTGCTCATGTTGCAGTTGCAAAGTTTTAGCCGAGCTTTGCTGGTTTTTCTCACTGGACCTTTGGGCATGGCTGGGGTGGCTGGCGCCTTGTTGGTGCTTGATCGACCTTTTGGATTTGTTGCTTTGCTGGGTGTGATCGCCTTAATGGGCATGATTCAACGCAATTCGGTCATCCTGATTGATCAAATTGAACAAGATCGAGCAGCCGGGGTGCCAGCTTGGGAGGCCATTGTCGAGTCTGCAGTCAGGCGTCTCCGCCCCATTGTGCTGACTGCCGCCGCTGCTGTTTTGGCCATGATTCCCCTGTCTAGGAGCGTGTTTTGGGGGCCAATGGCGGTTGCCATCATGGGCGGATTGATTGTGGCAACAGCGCTCACATTGCTGGCTTTGCCAGCGATGTATGCGGCGTGGTTTAAGGTCTCACCACCGGTCAAGCGGAACTAAAGCGGAACTAAAGCCCTAACCGCAGTTGTGACCAAGGTCGGATGACCCATCAAGGATATGGGGACTTCTTCTCAGAAGTTCCCACTTCCATGGTTAAAATAGAAGGTTGACCGATTCAACCCATATGGATGGGACCCGCGCGGGTGGCGAAATTGGTAGACGCACCAGGTTTAGGTCCTGACGGT
>JBEDKQ010000090.1:0-9963 GCA_041172085.1 Pseudomonadota bacterium
CACCGAGCAAATGCTCAAGCAGTTCATCCGCATGGTGCACCCCCGCAGCACCTTCCGCCCCAGCCCCCGCATCATCATTTGCGTGCCCTGCGGATCTACCCAGGTCGAGCGCCGTGCCATTCGCGAATCGGCTTTGGGCGCCGGCGCCTCTGAGGTGTACCTCATCGAAGAACCCATGGCCGCTGCCATTGGCGCGGGCTTGCCCGTGTCAGAAGCGTCTGGCTCCATGGTGGTCGACATTGGCGGTGGCACCACCGAAGTGGGCGTCATTTCCTTGGGCGGCATGGTCTACAAAGGCAGTGTGCGCGTGGGTGGCGACAAGTTTGACGAAGCCATCATCAACTACATTCGCCGCAACTACGGCATGCTCATTGGCGAGCCCACTGCAGAAGCCATCAAGAAAAACATTGGCTCGGCCTTCCCTGGCAGCGAAGTTCGCGAGATGGAAGTCAAAGGTCGCAACCTGTCAGAAGGCGTGCCACGCAGCTTCACCATCAGCAGCAACGAAATTCTAGAAGCGCTTACCGACCCACTGAACAACATCGTGTCGGCGGTCAAAACAGCACTCGAACAAACCCCGCCCGAGTTGGGTGCCGACATCTCCGATCGCGGCATGATGCTCACGGGCGGCGGCGCTTTGCTGCGTGACCTCGATCGCTTGTTGTCCGAAGAAACCGGCCTGCCAGTTTTGGTGGCCGAAGACCCGCTCACTTGCGTGGCCCGCGGTTGCGGCATGGCGCTCGAGCGAATGGACCGTCTGGGCAGTATCTTCACCAGTGAATAACACTGGCGCAATTCATGGCGCTGGAGTCTCTTGACCGCAGCCCCCCACCTTTTTTTCGGGTGGGGTTTTCGCCCCTGACCAAGCTCATTTTTTTTGGCACTTTGTCTATCGTGCTCATGGTAGGCGACAAGCAAATGCAGTTTACGAAGCCCATTCGGGCGGGTCTGGCCACCTTGGTGTTGCCTGTTCAATGGTTGGTGCTTCAACCTGGCAATGCCCTTGCTTCTTTGGGCCAGCATTTTGAAAGCCTCGAACAAGCACAAGCGAATTTGCAACGCCTGCAAGTGCAAACTGCGCAGCAATCTTTGCGTGCGCAGCAAGTTGAACAACTTCAACTCGAAAACCAAAATCTTCGTCAATTGCTGGGCTTGAAAAGCACGGTCAGCACGCCCTCGCAAGTGGCTGAAATCATGTTCGATGTGCGCGACCCCTACAACCACCGCATCGTGATTGACAAAGGCCAACTCAAAGACGTTGTTCTGGGCTCGCCGGTCATTGATGCAGGCGGCGTGGTCGGCCAGGTCACGCGTGTGTATCCGCTGTCAGCTGAAGTCACCTTGCTCACAGATCGTGATCAAAACATTCCCGTTCTCAACAGTCGCACCGGTGCACGCAACATCGCCAGCGGAGACATTCTGGCTGGCATCCCCCAAATTGAACTCAAGTTTGTTCCTGCCAGTGCAGACGTCAAAGAAGGCGACCTGCTGACCACCAGCGGCATTGATGGCGTGTACCCTGCGGGTTTGCAAGTTGCCAAGATTTCACACATTGAGAGGCGCGTTGACATTTCATTTGCGCGCATTCACGCCATGCCTTTGGCAGAAATGAAAGGGCGTCACGTTTTGGTGTTGCAACCCACTGGGCCCAAGACCGAGATCAAACCCGACAACAAAGGCAAGTCGTCATGATCATGCCTCAGCGCCAAGCTCTGTTGTTGCCTGTCAGCCCATGGTTCATTGCGGCAAGCTTCATTGTCACCCTGCTGTTGAACATGCTGCTGGGCCTCACGCAAGCCATCTGGTTGCCCGACGTGTTGGCCGTCTGCATTTTCTTTTGGGGTATTCATCAGCCTCGCCGCGTCAGCATTGCCATCGCTTTTTGCTTAGGTCTTTGGACAGATGTCCAGCAATCTTCACTCATGGGACAGCACGCGCTTAGCTACGTCATCCTCAGCTACTTTGCCTTCACCATGCACCGACGCTTGCTGTGGTTTCCAGTCAAAGAACAAATGGTGCAAATCATTCCCTTCTTCCTGTTGGCAAATGCGACAGGCTGGGTCATTCGCCTCACCACGGGTGACGATTTTCCAGGTTGGCCGTTGCTGCTTGCGCCAGTCTTAGAAACCATCTTGTGGCCTTTGGCAACACTTATTTTGTTAGCGCCTCAGCGTCGTGCGCACGACCCTGATGCCAATCGCCCCATCTAAATCATGGCGCTGCACCTGCCCTCGTTAAGCGAGTTGCGCAATACCGAGTTTGAGATTTTCAAATTCCAAACGCGCGTGATGGTGCTCCAAGGCGTGGTCCTTTTGTGCTTTGCTTTGCTGGGCGCACGATTGTTTTATTTACAAGTCGTTCGTCACGACGACTTGCTCGAGCAAGCCGAAAACAATCGCACAGCCATCTTGCCCACCGTACCCAACCGCGGCACCATCTTGGATCGCAACGGTGTTGTGTTGGCCAACAACTACTCCGCTTATACGCTCGAAATTACACCTTCGCGCGTGAAAGATCTAGAAGCCACCATCGACAGCTTGTCAGAAATCATCGACATTCCTTTGCGCGATCGCCGCCGCTTCAAGCGCATGCGTGAAGAGTCAAAAAACTTTGACTCATTGCCCATTCGCTCGCGCTTGACAGATGAAGAGGTGGCCAAGTTCACAGCACAAAATTACAGGTTTCCGGGCGTTGAAATCAAAGCGCGCTTGTTTCGCAACTACCCCTACGGCCATCTGGCCAGCCACGTGGTGGGCTACATCGGCCGCATCAACCAAAAAGAAAAAGAGCAAATTGAAGAGAACGACGAAGAAGGCAATTACCGCGGTACACAGTACATCGGCAAACTGGGGGTTGAACAGCGCTACGAAAGTGCGTTGCATGGCATCACGGGCGTGCAAGAAGTGGAGACATCTGCGGGCGGCAGAGCTGTCAGACGCCTTGCCAGTCGGCCAGCCACCCCTGGTCAAAATGTGGTGCTCTCGCTCGACATCAAATTGCAAAAGATGGTCGAAGATTTGTACGGCGATCGCCGCGGTGCACTGGTGGCACTCGATCCACGGACCGGTGAAGTTTTGGCGTTCGTCAGCAAGCCCACTTTCGATCCCAATTTATTCGTCGATGGCATTGACAGCGAAAGTTGGAAAGCACTGAGCGAGTCCATTGACAAGCCATTGCTCAACAGAGCCATGCGTGGCACGTATCCACCCGGCTCCACCTACAAACCATTCATGGCACTGGCTGCTCTAGAAACAGGCAAGCGCAGTGCCAGCGAAATCATCAACGACCAGGGCTCTTGGACTTATGGTGGCCATACTTTTCGCAGCCACGGCGATACGGGCCTAGGTCCCGTCGACATGGTTCGCTCCATTGTGATGTCCAGCAATGTGTATTACTACTCGCTGGCCAACATCATGGGGGTTGATGCCATTCATGATTTCATGAAACCTTTGGGCTTTGGGCAAATCACAGGCATTGATTTGCCAGGCGAATTGCGCGGCACCTTGCCCAGCACAGAGTGGAAAAAGAAAACTTATAAGAAGCCCGAGCAACAGCGCTGGTATGGCGGCGAGACCATCTCCTTGGGCATTGGTCAAGGCTACAACGCCTTCACCATGTTGCAATTGGCCACAGCCACCTCCACCTTGGCCAATGGTGGGGTGATGCACAAGCCGCGTTTGGTCATGGCCACCCAAGATCCCATCGCACGCATTGATCGCAACATCACGGGCGATGAGCCTGTCAATTTAGGCTTCAAGCCAGAGCACGTGGCCGTGGTACGGCAAGGCCTCATTGGCGTTGCGCGCGAGGGCACATCCGCACGCGTGTTTGCAGGCTCGCCTTACCAAAGTGCTGGCAAAACAGGCACCGCTCAAGCGGTCACCATTGGCCAAAAAGACAAATACAACGCCAGCAAGTTAGAAGAGCACCAGCGCGATCATGCGCTCTACATGGCGTATGCACCCGCAGAAAATCCACAAATTGCAGTGGCCATTGTGGTTGAGAATGCAGGCTTTGGTGCGGCCCAGGCTGCGCCTATTGCACGGCGTGTTTTTGATTATTGGCTGCTGGGAGAATACCCCAGCACGGAAGACATCGAAGCCTCACAAAAAGGCCTGGCTACTTCACCGATTGGCGTAAGACGACGCAAAGAAGACATTCAACTGGCGCCAGGCGAGGGCGTGATGAGCGGCGCTAAAGGTCGCTAAAGGTCGCTAAAGGTCGCTAAAGCATCGACCACGCTTATTGCGGCTCAATGCCTGACCGCTTGGCCACATCGGCCCACTTTTGGTAATCGCCTTTGATCAAGTTTGCAAATTCAAGGGCTGTGCTTCCCACAGGTTCAGCACCCTCCGCTGCCAGTTTTTCTTTGATCTCTTTGCTTTGCAATGCCTTGACCATTTCTGTATTGATGGCTTGAATCACGCTCGGAGGCGTTCCCGCAGGTGCAACCAAGCCATACCATTGCAATGCAACGTAGTTGGGCACGCCAGCCTCCATCACTGTGGGCACATCCGGCAAAATATCTAAGCGCTTGCTGCCCGTGACGGCAAGCGGGCGCAATTTGCCAGACTGAATGTGTGGCATGACTGTTAAGGCATTAGAGAACATCGCATTGACTTGGCCGCCTAGCAGATCGGTGACGGCAGGCGTGGTGCCCTTGTACGGCACGTGCAAGCTTTGAACACCGGCCATGTAGTTGAACAGCTCCATCGACATGTGCGGCGAGGTGCCTACGCCCGCACTGGCATAAGACAGCGCATTCGCATCTTTTTTTGCAAGCGCAATCCACTCTTTGATGTTGCTTGCCTTCACACTGGGGTGGACGACAAAAATATTGGGGGCGGTCGCCGCCAATGAAATGGGCGCAAAGTCTTTCACAGGGTCGTAATTGACCTTTTTGTACAAGATGGGATTGAGCACCAAAGGGCTTGGCACAAACAGCAAGGTGTAGCCATCTGCGGGGGCTCGCGCAACGCTCTCGATGCCAATGAGATTGCCTGCACCTGGTTTATTTTCAACATAAAAGTTTTGTCCAAATGCACTGGAAAAAGCTTTGGCCAGCAATCTGCCAATGATGTCTGTCCCGCCACCTGGGGCCGAAGGCACCACTATTTTGACGGGCTTTGTAGGATAGGTTTGCGCAGCAGACTCACTGATCGACAGTGCCATTGCCCCCGGCACCAAGAGGATGGAGAGCAATGTTTGTCGACGCCATTGTTGAAAAAATTTAGCCATGTGCGTGCAGTGTTTGGTGAGAGAGGTCGATGGGTTTGGCTGCAATCAGAACGAACGCAATGACGCAGGGTTCAGTGCCATTGTTGACCCAGTTGTGAATCGTGCCGCGTTGCACCAAGACATCGCCTTGTTGCAAATGAACAATTTGCCCGTCGATGTCCATGTCAATGGCGCCAGCCATCACAACAGCGTAATCAATGGTTTCGGTTCGATGGTTTCGAGGTGCAACACCGGGGTCGTACTGAACAATTCGAAACACCGTGTCTTCTTTGTTTAAAGTTGAGACATCTCTTGTGTAGCCGTCAGCAGGGTCTAAATTATCGACAGGCAACTTTCCTGTTGACCACACCACACAACTTTGGTGAAAGTCTCGACGAGAGATTAAGTTGGTGCAAAGTTCATCGTGCGAAACGATGGCTTTGCCATTTTCATCATGACCCGTTACAACGCGGCGAATTTTCATAGCTGGCAACTTTTTAAAAACTCAATAACACGGGCGGCAATAGGTGCCTCAAGATGGGCCCACTCACCAAAAGAAATGATATCCATGTCTTGGTCTTCTATGGGCAGTTTGAAAAGTTGTGCGTTGGGTATGAGTTTGGCAGCCTCAATGCCATTCACACTTGCATGCGTTCTGTCATTGCCGGGAATGATCAAAACAGGCACCTGAATGGATTTCAATACCTCTTCGGTGACACCCATGACGGGGAACGATGGCCCACTGGTAAATATCTTCAGCCAGTTTTCTTGCACACGAATAAATTCATTCGGATCCATTTTCATCAAGATGTCTTCATTTGCAGGGCGCGCCTTGATTCTTTCTTGGTAATCGGAAGTCGCGCAAACGGCTTTCATACCGCCTGCTTTGGCGGCGTCGATGAATATTTGGTAGTACTTCGGAGGCAAGCGCCTTGAGGCCGTATCCCCGCCCGTGACGCGAATCAAAACCAATGACTTAACGACTTCCGGATGCCTTTGTGTCACCAACATTGAAAGTCTGGCACCAGAAGATGCGCCGCCAATAAAAGCAGGCGTGGCACCCAGGTGTTTGAGCAATTCGGCCAAATCATCTGCCCAAATCATTTCCTCGCCCTCTTCGCCTGAAATGGCAACTTCGGAGGCACCCGTGTTTCTGCGATCGTGTAACAGCACTTTGAAGCCGCCCGCAGCGATTTGCTTGGCAAGAGAAATGAATTCAGAGTGACTTCTTCTGCCACCGGTAGACAAGGCAAACCATGGGCCCTCGTCACCAATCACTTGGTAAAAGATTTCGACCCCTCTGATGTTGGCGATTGGCATAGGCAAATCTCGTCAAAATTGAGATCGTACCTAGGCGCTTAAGAGTTAAAGTAATATCGCTCGAGACTTTATAGAGACAATCTCTGTGCGCTTTTCTAAGCCTTGTATGACATGACCCCAAAAAGCTTTTGCTGAAAAGCTGGGTGATACAGGACAGGTAGGTGTGGTGCGGCTGGCGGGGATCGAACCCACGACCCTTGGCTTCGGAGGCCAATACTCTATCCACTGAGCTACAGCCGCGATAGACATGATGTGGTGGCAATTATGGCATGCGCGATTCTTGAAGCGTGGTCTTTCAGCCTAGGGCCACCCCGCGGTTATAATTCAGGCTTGATTTAGCACTCCCAAACATCGCAAAGTATCCCTGAGGACGCCATGAGCACGAACAGTCACGACAGCCATTCCGGTAAATCCAAAACTTCAAAATCAGATCTTTGGTTAATCATTGCTTGCGCTGCAATCATCATTTTTGCTTTTTTCGACCTCAGCAAAACCCCTGTCACTTACAGCAACGCCGAGCGTGACGTTGCCGAACGCATTCAAAAAGTGGGTGCCGTTCAGTTCCGTGATGCCGCAAAAGCCGCTCGTCCAGGCGAAGATGTTTACAAAGCACAATGCGCTGCTTGCCACGCTGCAGGCGCAGCGGGCGCTCCTAAATTTGGCGATGTTGCCGCTTGGGCACCTCGCATCAAAAATTCTTTTGAGTCTTTGGTCAACTCCGCGCTCAAGGGCAAAGGCGCCATGAGTGGTCAAGGTGGTGGCGAGTTCAGTGATTTGGAAATTGCGCGCGCGGTGGCATATATGGCCACACAAGCTGGCGGCAAGTTCAAAGAACCCGAAGCGCCTGCGCCTGCAGCAGAAGAGAAAAAATAATGACTTTCTTTAGCGCGGCCATCAAAGGCTGCGCCCGCTAGGCAAAACCGCTCGATGCAAATCAGAGCGGTTTTTTCTTGTCTGATGCAGGGCTGATTCTGTAATCAAACACTGTTTGCAAGTCTGCAGCGTCAACTGTTTCAAGTTGCCACAAGCCTTGCTCAAGACCTTCGGCTGCTTTGCCAACATCCAAGGTGTGAAGCAGGCCTACGCCTAAAGAGGTGTTGAAGTACACACGGCCGTGTTGGTCGGTATAACAAGCGTTGGCAATGGCATCTTGCCCCGTCTGGGCGCTTAATTGAAAGTCTTCTGACAGGCGCCACACCAGAGGGGTCAGGGCCAATTCAACGTAAACACGTTGAGGTCCATTCTGAAAAAACCAAGCACCGGTTTTGTCAGGTGCGTAATTGCGATGAATGAACTCAATCAATTTCTCGTGCTTCAACAACGAGCCCTTGGCCCCCGCGGCACCACTTTGAAAGCTGCCGCTGGCTTGTGCGGCATCATCTCGCAGATACCAATGACCGCGTTCGTCCAAACCTAACCAACCATAGCAATCTGGCACATTGGGCCATTTGGCCATGGCTTGTTTGACGAGGTCATCCATTGAATGCTTTCATTTCAAATGCTGCAGTAACCATGCACCCACTGCTGTTGGCATGGCCTTCAAATGGCCTGGCAATGCACCCTTTGCAAAGCCCACATGGCCACCGTGACTTGGTTGCCACAATTCTACGTAAGGACTAACTTTGTGTGCAGATGGCAAACTGTCTGCAGGTACAAACGGGTCGTTCAGTGCATTCAAGGCCAATGCAGGAATTTGTATGTTCGACATCACGGGTAACGCCGATGCACGCAACCAGTAGTCGTCGGTATTTTGAAAGCCATGCAGCGGTGCGGTAAAAACATTGTCGAACTCATACAAGTCTTTGGCTGCCAACATGCGCTTTGCATCAAACAAGCCTGGATGCTGTTTCAACTTGTTCAGCGCTTTGGGCTTCATAGAGCGTAAAAACATGCGCGTATAGACTTGTCGGTTGAAGCCCTCGCCGATGGCTTTGCCACTGGCTGCCAAATCAAGCGGTGAGCAAATGCTGGCGACAGCTTTCACCCGTTGCTGTGCCGCAAGGCCATGTTCACCGGCCCAGCGCATGAGTGCATTGCCGCCTAATGAAACGCCTGCCGCCACAATGCCTGGCCTTTGCAATGCATCGGCTTGTTGCTTGAACTTGCGCAAGAAAAAATCAATTTCGGCATGATCGCCTGAATGGTAGGCTCGGGGTGCCAGGTTCAAAGTGCCGCTACAACCTCTGAAATGTGGAATGGCCAAGTCGCACTGGTGTTGTACCGCCCAGTCTGCGAAGGCCTCTGCATAGTGACTTGCAGACGATCCTTCCAAACCATGAAACAGCACCAGCAAGGGTTTGACCACAGTCGACTTGGCCGTCTCACAAAAATCAACATCTACAAAATCTTGGTCGGGTGTTGTCCACCTTTCGCGGCGCCACACAGCTGGCGCATGCGTATAGCGTTTGGCATACAAGGCTGGCCAAATGGTTTGCAAATGCCCACCTGGCATCCACCAAGGCGAGGTGTAGGAATTCAAACTGTTCACAAACTTCAGTGCAAGACAGAGGGGCTTGAGGACATCTCTTGTTGTGCGTGAGGTGTGCCTGGGCTTGCGTGGTGCGCCACCATGCGCCAACCCTGTGGCGTTTTGTGATACACGTTAGTTGCAATGACATAGGCAGTTTGCGGCCCATCCGTGCCCAACACTTCTACGCGTTCAACCAAGTGATGCATGGCGCTTGCCAATGCATCGACTTTGTGCACGTTCTCGGGATGTGCCTGAACTGTGCCATTGGCAAACATGCTTTCAAATGCGGCACGAATGGCGCCAGCGCCAATCAACCGAGGACCGCCCGGATGAACGCACACAATTTCCTCTTCATCGGCCCAGCACGACATCAAGCGCTCTATGTCGCCTTGTCTTAACGCGTCATAAAACGTGGCTTCAACATCATCTGGATTGCCACCCAATGTGGCGGCTCGAAGTTTAGCTTTGCGCATGGTGTCCTTAGAAACAAAAAACCCGGCGTGCGCCGGGTTTCAGAAAACTTGTCAGCGTGTTCAACGCCGTCATTTTATTTTTTAGTGCGGAACTTGCGCAAGGCTGCCAGTTGTGCAGCAAAAACTGCCAACTCGCTTTGCGCACGCGCCATGTCGATTTCAGATTTGGCATTGCGAAGCGCGTCTTCTGCAGCAGCTTTTGCCGCATTGGCTTTTTCTTCGTCCAAATCTTTACCGCGAATAGCAGTGTCAGACAACACGGTCACGTGGTCGGGTTGCACTTCCAAAACGCCGCCAGCCACGAAAACAAATTCTTCGGTGCCGTCGGCTTTTTCGATGCGAACAGAGCCAGCCTTGATGCGTGAAATCAACGGTGTGTGACGGGGGTAAATGCCCAACTCGCCAGCTTCACCAGGCAAGGCCACAAAACGGGCTTCACCTGAGAAGATGGACTCTTCGGCACTGACCACATCAACGCGGATG
>JBEDKQ010000091.1:0-9838 GCA_041172085.1 Pseudomonadota bacterium
GGCTTCCTCATACTGGAGTACCAGAAATCGTTCAGCCCCCCTTAGCCTCTGCCCTCACTGATTGACAAAATTAATGTTCATCTGACCCCAATTATTTTTTAGTCGAGGCTGAGGCCAATTTTGCGGGCCACTGTGCCCCACTTGGCAAAGTCTTTGTTCACTTTTGCAACGGCTTCTTCTGGCGTGCTGCCTATCACAATTTGATCGGTGGCTTTCAGGCGCTCAGTGGCCTCAGGTGTTCGCAAAGCCTCGACCACCGCCAAACGGAATTTGTTGACCACCTCATCGGGCACTTGCTTGGGGGCCAAAAGAATCAAGCTGAAATCAGCCTCATAGCCTTTGACCCCAGCCTCCGCAATGGTGGGGACATCTGGCAATGTGGGCGAACGAGCTTGTCCCGACACCGCCAATGCTGTCAATTTGCCAGACTTCACATGCGGCAACACCGTAGGCCCAGCCAACAAGCCACATGGCACCTGCCCTGCCAACACATCTTGCATGGCCGGCGCTGGACCCTTGTAAGGGATGTGGGTCATTTGCATGCCCGTCATGTTCAGCAACAACTCAGTAGACAAGTGGCCCGGCACACCTGCACCGCCAGAAGCGTAGCTTAAAGGTGTGGCTTTGGATTTGGCAATCAACTCATTCAAATTCTTCACACCCAAGGATGGATTGCACACCAAGGTTTGGCTGAAAGAAGACAGCACACTGATAGGCTTGAGGTCTTCTAGCTTGAACGTCATCGACTTGTAGACATGCGGATTGACCGTGAGCAAGGTGTCGGTGGCGATCAAAAAGGTGTAGCCATCGGGTGCAGCACGGGCCACAGCAGCGGCACCAATGTTGCCCCCAGCGCCCGGTTGGTTTTCAATCACAATGGGCTGCTTCAAAATGGCTTGGATTTTTTCAGAAGCCGTGCGCATGACCAAATCGCTTGGACCACCGGGCGGATACGGCGCAATCACTTTGATGGGTTTGACAGGCCAACTTTGCGCCATGGCAGCGCTGCCAACAACAAACAAGGATGCAACAAGCATCGCGCCTTGAAGGCGAAATTGCAAAGGGTTCAACATCAATTACTCCAAATGATGAGCCATCTTAACCAAGGCCGCCCCATGAGCCCATCCCTATTTACGCGGATAACAGCCCTTCACAGGCAGGCACTAAGTAATTTTGACTAAGATATGGCACTCAATTTGACACTTGGCCACATATGAAATGCCCCTCCATTTTCAGCCCTAGGTATCGCGCATTTCTAGGCAGTGCACCCAACCCGCAAACAGCTACTTGCCTTGCTGTGCTTTTGGCACTTCATTCACCCTTGTCTGCTTTGGCGCAAGACGCTGGTTTGGGTGGGCAATCAGAGCCTGCCAGTGGCGCTCAACCCAGCGTCATTCAGCGTGTTGAAATTGTGGCCAAACAAGGGTCCACCGAATTAAGGCGTGCCGCCAGCGTGGCCAAACAAATCTATGGCCGTGAAGAACTAGACCGCTACGGCGACACCAACACCCTCGATGTCTTGCGCCGTCTGCCAGGTGTCAACGTTGATTCTGGTGGCCCCCGCATGCGGGGCTTAGGCGCGGGCTACACCCAAATTTTGATCAATGGCGACCCTGCCCCACAAGGCTTCAACCTAGATCAATTGAGCCCCTCTCAAATCGAACGCATTGAAGTCATCAAGGCAGCAACCGCTGATCAAAGCACACAGGCCATTGCCGGCACCATCAACGTGATTTTGAAAGAAACCTCGCGTCGTTCACTCAGCAGTTTGCGTTTGGGCGTGTCCAATGGCCGCGACAGGCCCACGGGCAATCTCAACTATTCAATCAGCGAGTCAAGCGGGCCCTTCAACTTGTCCTTGCCTGTTTCTGTATTTGAATGGGACCGCCAAGTTCGCAATTTGATCGATCGAAAAATGACGGGCACCGATGGGCAACCTGCTGTGTCCGAGCAGCTTGGTACCAACACCTCGTGGGGTTGGGGCTACAACTTGGCACCTCGGCTCAATTACAAAATCAGTGACGAACAAACTTTGGCATTGGCCACTTTTTTCCAAAAAGGTTATTGGAAATTCAGCACAGATTTTGCCAACCGCGCTGTTTCAGGATCTCCGGTATTTGATGACAATGCCATTCAAGGCGGCTTTTGGGAAAATCGACGTGGCAATCTGACTTGGATCCATCGCTTTAGCGAAGACCAGCGCATTGAAATTAAAGCGGGTGTTCAGCAGTTTCGTGGCGGTTTCGATTTGAACAACTTGCGCTCTAATGTCACGCAACTCAAAACCAATGGCAGCAACCAAGACGATGCAGTCACACAAGCTGGCAAATACAGCCAACTGTTGGGCGCTGAACACACCCTAACCGCTGGTTGGGACCTTGAAAAGCGCGAACGAACAGAGCGCAGAACCACCACCGATGGTGCAGGCAATGCGCTGTTGTCAGCCTTTGAGGGACAAGCCTTCGAAGCCAAGATGAATCGACAGGCCTTCTACATTCAAGATGAATGGGAAATTTCACCGCAATGGCAACTTTACTTGGGTTTGCGCAACGAACGCATTGTGTCTGAAAGCACCAACACCACTTCGCCGTTGGTCAATGTCAGCAGCGTCACGTCGCCAGTGGCGCATGTCACTTACAAGTTTGATCCCAAAAGCAAAGACATGGTGCGTGGCAGCCTCACTCGCAGTTACAAAGCACCTGGCCTCAGCACCATGCTGGCCCGCCCTGTCATTAACGCGGCTTACACCAACACCAATGTCACCAACACTTATTTGTCTCCCGACCGCATCGGCAATCCGGGTTTGTCCCCTGAGTTGGCAACGGGTTTGGACATTGCTTACGAAAATTATTTAAGCAACGATGGCATTTTCAGCATGGGTGTGTTTCACCGCAATCTCACCAATGTGGTAAGAAATTTAACGGTGTTGCGCCAAGTCAGTTGGGCCAATGCCCCGCGCTGGATCACGCAACCGCAAAACTTTTCGGATGCTGTGACGCAGGGGGTTGAATTTGAGTTGAGAGGAAGGGCCTCCGACCTCATGCCGCAGCTCCTCAGCGATGCCAAGGGTCTGAACATTAGAACTTCTGTGAACTTTTATCGCTCTAGCATTGACGCGCTCATTGGCCCCAACAACCGCCTAGACGGCCAGCAACCTTGGTCGGCCAATTTGGGCTTTGACCAGCGCATCAACAGCCTGCGCATGACTGTCGGCGGCAATCTGAGTTTGACGCCGGGCTACGACACGCGCCAGACCACTGAGCAAATTTTGAAGCGTTCTATCACACGCGGCATTGATGTGTTCGCCATGATGCCGCTCAGTCCCACCATGTCCTTCAGAGCCGCTGCCAGCGCCGGCGTCCAACAATTCGGTCCGCCCAACGGCATCACCCTCACTCAGCTGTCCAACGGCGACTACGTTCGCACAGACCGCTACGCCAAACCCCAGCTCAACCTCTCTCTTGACATGCGCCTGTAAATAATTGGGGTCAGGTCCATATTAATTTTGTCAATCAAAGGGGCTAAAGGCTGAGGGGGGCTTCCTCATACTGGCGTACCAGAAATCGTTCAGCCCCCCTCAGCCTTTAGCCCCTTTGATTAGAAATTAATGTGGACCTGACCCCAATTATTCGCTGTGAGCACAATTCACTCTGTTAGCGGGAAGTGGCCAAAACCTTTCAAGTTAGCGATACTTTCTGACTATGATCAATCACCATCACGCAGAAATTTCCAAGGGAGCAGTTATGAACGTCAAGCAGCGTCGGATATTTTCACTTTTCATGATAGCTTGTGCCGCGGGTCTGACTTTGTCAAACCCTGTTTTTGCGCAACCCGCCAAGCCCCTCAAACTGATTGTTCCATTTCCTGCGGGTGGCACAGCCGATGTGCTGCCCCGTTTGTTGGCGGAGAAAATGCGTGCGCAATTTCCTGCTGGCGTCTTGGTGGAAAACAAAGTGGGTGCAGGTGGCAACATTGGCGCCGACTTTGTCTTCAAGTCGGAGCCCGATGGCAGCACCTTGTTGGCCTCGCCCCCTGGTCCAGTGGCCATTAATCACCATCTTTATAAAAAACTGAGTTTTGATCCAACGCGCTGGCAACCTGTCACGGTGATGGCAACTGTGCCCAATGTGTTGGCAGTGAGCCCCAAAGTGCCGGCTAAAAACTTGGCCGAGCTGATTGCCTATTTAAAAGCCAACCCGGGCAAAGTAAGCTATGCATCGCAGGGCAATGGTTCAACATCGCACCTCACCGCCAGCATGTTCATGCAACTGACCGGCACAGAGATGATTCACGTGCCCTACAAAGGAACTGCCCCAGCCTTGGTTGACCTGATGGCGGGCACTGTAGACATCTTCTTTGACAACCTCAGCTCGTCCATGCAGTTTCATCAAACTGGAAAAATTAGAATTTTTGCGGTTGCAGATGACCAACGATCAAAGGCTTTGCCGCAAATTCCTACGTTTGCAGAGCAAAAACTTCCTGGCATGCAAGCAGTCACCTTCTTCTCCATCATGGCGCCACCCGGTACGCCAACTGCGGCCATGAGCAACATTTACAAGTCTGTGTCCGAAGCGCTTTCTAACTCAGAAATCAAGCAGAAGTTTTTAGAGCAAGGCGCTGAACCCCGCGGTTGGAGCCCCGAGCAAACGGCCAAATTTGTTCGCGATGAATCGGAAAAATGGCAAGCGGTCATCAAAAATACCAACGTTTCTTTGGATTGAGTCTTGGCAATGGAAGACTCTCAATCACATTGGAACAGTGAATCACTGACTCGGATTCCTTATTCACTGTATGGCGACGAAGGCATTGCGGCCAAAGAAAAAACTGATGTTTTTCACGGCAACACTTGGAACTTTTTGTGTCTAGAAGCAGACCTGCATGATGCTGGCGACTACCGCACCACACATGTCGGCGAGACGCCCGTTGTAGTGGTCAAAGACCAAGATCAGCAGATTTATGCGTTTGAAAACAGATGCGCTCACCGAGGTGCATTGATTGCATTGGAGAAGTCTGGCAAAAACGCCAACTTTCAATGTGTGTATCACGCATGGAGTTACAGCCGTCAAGGCGACCTAACAGGCGTAGCATTTGCCAAAGGCGTGAAGGGACAAGGCGGTATGCCCGCTTCCTTTTGCAAAGAAGAACACGGCCCCAGAAAATTGCGTGTCACGGTCTATAGCGGCTTGGTGTTTGGCACATTTTCAGCTGACACACCCGACATTGAAACTTATTTAGGTCCCGAAATTTGTGCGCGCATTCAACGCGTGCTTCACAAACCGATTGAAGTCATTGGACGCTTCACGCAAGCCCTGCCCAACAACTGGAAACTCTATGTTGAGAATGTGAAAGACAGCTACCACGCCAGTCTGCTCCACATGTTTTTCACCACCTTCAAACTCAACCGTTTGTCTCAAAAGGGTGGCGTTATTGTCGATCCTACCGGTGGTCATCATGTCAGTTATTCCATCGTCGAGAACGATGCAGCAGACAACTCTTACAAAGACCAAGCCATTCGTGCCGACAACGATCAGTATTTATTGAAGGATCGCTCTTTGCTGGCTGGTTTTAAAGAATACGACGATGGCATCACCTTGCAAATTTTGTCTGTGTTTCCTGGCTTCGTTTTGCAGCAAATACAAAACTGTTTGGCCGTTCGGCAAGTTTTACCCAAGGGTGTCAATCGCACCGAATTAAACTGGACCTATTTTGGCTATGCCGACGACACCCCCGAGCAGCGCAAAGTTCGTCTCAAGCAATCCAACCTCATAGGGCCTGCAGGCTTTATCTCGATGGAAGACGGTGCAGTGGGTGGATTTGTGCAGCGAGGCATTCATGGCGCGCAAGGCTATGAAGCCGTGGTGGAAATGGGTGGCGATCACACTGGCTCAAGTGAAGGACGTGCCACAGAAACTTCCGTCAGGGGGTTTTGGAAAGCCTATCGCACGCACATGAAAATTTGATCGACAGAAAGCCACCATGATTGACTTAATGACACTGTGCGCTTTCAATGCCGCCTACGCCTTTTCAATCGACAGCGACTCGCTTGAAAAGTGGCCGCAGTTTTTCACGGAGGATGCGCTTTATCGCATCACGCACATTGAAAATGAAAACGAAAACTTAGCGGCTGGCATTGTTTACGCAGACTCGCGCAACATGCTAATTGACCGAATTGCAGCCTTGCGCTTGGCAAACATTTATGAGCGCCAAAGGTACCGTCACATTTTGGGCATCCCTGCCATCTTGGAACAAAACTCTGAAGCCACCTATGCGCACACGCCATTTATGGTGGCGCGCATCATGGCCACGGGGCAAACAGAAGTCTTTGCAACCGGGTTTTACAAAGACAAGTTTGTGGCCAGCAATGATGCATCCGTCAGCGCTCACACATTCGGCATTTTGTTGCAAGAAAGAATTGCCGTTTGCGACAGCACCGTAACAGACACCCTTCTGGCTTTGCCCTTATGACGCAAGTTGTTAGAAAAATTGGGCTTAGCCTAGGCGACCCCAATGGCATCGGCCCTGAAATTGCCCTCAAGGCATTGACTCAATTACCTGCCGCAGCACTTCCGTCCATCACTGTTTTTGGATCGGAATGGGTCTGGCACAAAACAGCCGCTTCCTTAGGCCTTGTTCAGTTGGCCCAACAAGTTCAAACCATCAACAGTGGCGCCATTTCTGAGTCAGAATTCAACCCTGGTCTTGTGTCGGCAGCGGCTGGCAAGTCGGCTGTCGACAGCGCAACGGCAGCCATTCAAGCTTGCCAAGCTGGCCACGTGGATGCAGTCATCGCTTGTCCACATCACGAAACCGCCATTCATCAAGCAGGCATTGCCTTCAGTGGCTATCCATCCTTGGTGGCCAAGGTTTGTGGCTTGAAAGAGGACGATGTATTTCTGATGCTGGTGGGTGGTGGTTTGAGAATTGTGCACGTGACGCTTCATGAAAGTGTTCAAACAGCATTGAATCGCCTGAGCCCAGAGCTGATAGAAAAGGCATGCATCACTGGCATTCAAGCCTGCGTCCGATTGGGCATTGAGAATCCCAAAGTGGCCATGTTTGGCATCAACCCTCACGCGTCTGAGGGTAGCCTTTTTGGTCCAGAAGATTTTGCCAATACGGTGCCTGCCGTCAAATCGCTACAAGCCTCTGGTTACAACATCAGTGGCCCTCAAGGTGGCGACGTTTTCTTGGCCCAAAGGCAACACGATTTGTATGTCGCCATTTTTCACGACCAAGGGCACATTCCGGTCAAGCTCCTCGCTCCCCATGCTGCCAGTGCGCTCAGCATTGGCGCACAAGTACTGTTGTCCAGTGTTGGACATGGCTGCGCCATGGACATTGCCGGCAAAAACTTGGCCGATCCACAAGGCTTGCTACGAACGATTGGCCTTATTGCGCCCCATTTGGCCAAGACCGCAAATGACAACTGTAAATGAGGGTTAAGCCTGTTGATTTCTGATCCGCTTGGCGTAATCTCGCTAGATCTTTACTCTTTCTATTGAAGTCAATCATGTCTGTTCACGCACTCCACACTTCAAGCACGCAAGACGCGGTTCAACAGGTCAAAGTTCATCTTGCCGCTGCATTGCGCATGGCTGTTTTGGATGGATTTGAAGAAGGCATTGACAACCATTTCACGGCCTGTGTGCCTGGCCGCACCGATCAATACTTTGTGTTGCCTTTTGGTCTGCATTGGTCGGAGGCACGGGCCAGCGACATGATGATTTTCAATGAAGCCGGTCAAACCTTGGAGGGGCGTGGGGTGGTCGAGCTGTCGGCGCAAAGCATTCATGCGCCTTTGCACCGCTTAACTGGCGCCAAAGTGGTTTTGCACACGCATCAGCCGTGGGCCACCGCGCTCAATATGCTGCAAGACAATCGCTTGCTGCCTGCCACGCAAACTGCGGCTTTTTTCCACGGCCGCATTGCTTACGACGACACCTATACCGGGCTTGCTTCGTCAAACGATGAAGGCGAACGTTTGGCTGCTTTGATGGGCGACAAAACTGTGTTGTTCATGAAAAACCATGGCGTGGTCACCATTGGCGATACTGTGGCACAGGCATATCGCCGTTTGTACAAGCTTGAAAAAGCTTGCCAAACACAAGTGTTGGCCATGAGCACTGGCAAGGCTCTGAACATTTTGAGCGAAGAAGTGATTCAACGAGTTCAAGTCCCTTCGGGCTCAGACCGCCACCCCAGAGGCGATCGCGAGCGCCTCTACTTCGAAGCCAACATGCGCATCCTAGACCGCACCAACCCAGGCTACGCCGACTGAGACAAATAATTGGGGTCAGATCAACATTAATTTCTAATCAGTGAGGGCAGAGGCTAAGGGGGGCTTCCTCATACTGGAGTACCAGAAATCGTTCAGCCCCCCTCTGTCACTGCGCTCACTGATTAGAAATTAATGTTGATCTGACCCACTAGTGTCCGGAGATTTCTTCAAATAGCCCCATTTGAAGGTTTTCTGGCTCGTTAGATTCTGTCTCAATGTCTTTTAGCAAGTCTATGAGCGGCGCTGTTTCAAACAAAGTTAGACTCAAAACCTGCAGCATTGAATGCAAAGAAGCTTCGATCTGAAGCCTCTTTTTGATGATGGCAACCAGAACATATGTGCTCACCGCAATCCAAATTTGCGTCTTCACTGCGTTCACGCTGTTGCCTACAAATGATTTGATGCGCAGATGTTGCTTGATCCATTTGAAGAACAATTCGACCTGCCATCGGCTCTTGTAAAGAGCAGCTATTTGAGTCGCATCCAACTCAAAGTTGTTGGTCACAAATACAAATTCTCGCTGTTGTGTTTGATCAAAGAATTCAATCCTTCGCAGCACATGTGGATAGGTCTTGTGTGTAAATTGCCCTGTCAGCAAAATGCATTCATCTTTAAGGACTGCAGCATCGTCTGATGGAGCCAAAGCGCTAGCAACTTGATAGCGCATTTTGTTCTTAGCACGTGTGACAAAGAAAGCGCCGGCATGCGTAAACCGAAGCAAACGCGCAAAGTGAACATAGCCTCTGTCCATCACGTAAAAACTGCCAGCCTCCAGAGGGAGATCGTCTAAAAAAGAGACATCACTGACACGCGATTCTGTGATCAAAATGAAGGTTGGAATATTGCCGCGTAAATCAAGTTGAGTGTGCAACTTGATGCCTGCACGGCCCTTGGTTGCAGGCGCCCATTCGAACAAACTTAAACACAAATCGATGGTCGTTGAATCAATGGCATAGACCGTTTGTGAAAGGTCATTGCCCAGACTTTGCGAGGCATAAAGTGGCCTAGCAATGCTGATTAAATGCAGCGCAAATTCTTCGAAGATTTGATAGTTTCGTTTCTCGTTAGCATCCGCAAGAGTGGAGCGTGCAATGTTGCCGCGAAAGCCTGCGTGGTAAAGCTTAGAGCGCTGGCCATGCAAACAAGTGACGATGTCGCGCAAACTTGAACGCGCAGTTAACTGAGCAAACATCATGCAAAGAAACTGGTCCCAGTGAGAGAACGAAAGCGTGGGATATCGTCCAGCATGGCGAGCAGTAAAACTCAGAAATACAGACCGTGGGAGATGTTCGCTGAGTTGTGCGAACACGAGTTTGCCTTGACGCATTCTTGTCTCCCAAATGGGAGACAGTTTGAATGGATTTGAAAATGAAATTCAAATAGATTTAGAGAGCGATGTGAAATATTTATTTAAAATCAACAAGTTACATTGATCTCGATAAATATCTCCGGACACTAGTGGATCTGACCCCATTTATTTTAGAAATCTTCCTACACCCAATAGGCTTGAGAGGATCAGGGTAGGCGTCTGAACGATTTCTGGTACGCCAGTATGAGGAA
>JBEDKQ010000092.1:0-14719 GCA_041172085.1 Pseudomonadota bacterium
GGCACACAAATCCGAATGGAAGACCCCAGCCCCAATGCTTACTCTGTGGTGGTCAGCCCCAGTGTGCCAGGTGTGCCAGCTGGCAAACTGGCGGGTCAAAACGGTGGACCTAACCTGAACTTTTACAAAGGTGATGCCATCTCCACAGCCCTCAAAGGTACGGTGGACCTGGACCTCAAAAAAGACAAGATAGGTTTGTTTGTGCGTGCCAGTGCCTGGAAAGATTTTGCGCTAGGTGAGAACAATGTGGCGTATGGCAATTTTCCCAACGCCTTCACACCCAACAACCCATTGAGTGACAAAGGTTTTGACAGCAGCTCCAAGTTCAACAACGCTGAATTGCGCGACATCTATGTCTACGGCAACAGCACCGTCGACGGCGGCAAGTCTTTGGACTACCGTTTTGGCCGTCAAGTATTGAACTGGGGTGGATCACAACTGATTGGCGGCGGCATTGGTTCCGTCATCAACCCCGTGGACTTGCCCTCTTTGTTCCGTCCAGGTGCCCAACCCTTTGAAGGCAAATTGCCTTTGGGCATGCTGAGCGCCAAGTTGGCTGCAGGCAACGCATGGAGCCTCGAAGGATTCATGGCTTATGAACACCGCGGCAATGTCTACCCTGCTTGCGGCACTTACTTCGATGTCGCCTCGTTCATCGCAGGGGGTTGCAACATGATCTCCTTTGGTGGCAACTCAGAAAAAGGCCATTTGGCCAACAACAACTACGTGCATCGCAACCCCGACATTGAGCCCAGCAACCCCAAGCATTTCGGTTTGTCTTATGCCTTTAAATCAGACGCGTTCGACGCTGACGTCAAACTCTACGCACTCAATACAAGCAGCGTGGCACCCAGCTACCGTATGACAGTCAATTCCACCACAGTCTCCACCGCCGACACCAACTATGGTTTGATCTACCCCGACAATGTGCGCGTGTATGGCTTGTCATTCAACAAGAAACTAGATCCGGCCACGACCACCTATGGTGAGTTGGCCTATCGAGCCAACCAAGCCATCTCTTTCAATGCATCCGACTTGTTGGCGGCCTTCTATGGACGCAGCCCAGCTTCTTTGATGGCACTGCGCAAAGGCATCACCAGCATTCCCGTGGGCGGTACTTTTGACGCCTATGACCGCTTCAGCGTGGCCACTGGCAGCTTGGGCATGAGCAAGGTATTTCCCAAGGCACTCAACGCTGAACGTGTGATGGTGCTGGCCGAGGTGGGCTTTAGTCACATCAATGGTTTACCAAGCCAAGACATGCTTCGTTTTGGCCGCGGTACAGCGTACGGCGCAGCCGCGTACATCAATGCCAGCGGCACCCTGACGGCCTGTGTGGACGCAGTGGGCGGCAAGCAATGTACAACCGACGGCTATACCAGCAGCAATGCCTGGGGCGTGCGTTTGTTGGCCTCAGCCTCATATCCCAATGCATGGGCTGGCGCCACACTCACCCCCTCACTCTATGTGGCCAAAGATGTCAAAGGTTACTCGTATGACGGCACCTTCTCTGAAGGCCGCACCGTGGTTCGCCCTGCCCTTCGCGCCGAATGGGACAAAAAATACTACACCGAAGTGCAGTACAACCGCTTCAGCGGTGGCAACTACAACTTGCTGGTGGACCGCAGCTACTTGAGCGTTGTGGCAGGCATGCGCTTCTAAGCGACTGAACTCACCATGTGCAAGAGGCTCCTTTCGGAGCCTCTTTTTTTATTCCATTGAAATGTTGGCGTCTTGCGCGATGCTTTGCCAGGTTTTCAAATCCTTGGCCAAAATGGCTTTGAATTCGTCAACCGTTTTGATGGGTGGAGGTTCAAAGTTCATGGATTCCATGCGCTTGGCCATCTCCGGTGTTTTCAAAACTTTGTTGATCTCTGCGTTCATGCGCTCAACAATGGCTTTGGGTGTTTGTGCCGGTGCAAACACACCAAACCAGCCCACAGCGTCAAACGGAAATCCTTGTTCCCCCATCGTGCCAATGCCCGATGTTCTGGGCGCGCGAACGTTGCCGCTGATGGCGATGCCTTTGATTTGTTTATTTTCTATCAACGCCACTGGTGTACCGGGATCAGTCCAGCCCATGTTCAAAATACCAGCTGTCAATTCATTCACAATTTGAGGCGTGGACTTGTAGGGAATGTGGGTCATTTTCAGGCTCGCTTGCTTTTGCAACCACTCCATCATCAAGTGACCTGAAGAGCCTGCACCCCAAGTGCCATAACTGTAGGCGTCGGGTTTGGCTTTGACCAAGGCCACCAACTCTTTCAAGTTGTTGGCCGGCAGATCTTTGCTGACCGACAAAATCACACCCCCTGCGGCTGTCACGGCCACAGGTGTTAACTCTTTGTTAGGCTCATAAGGCATTTTGGCCAACACGGCAGGTGCCACGGCCATGAACGAAGCGTTGCTGTACAACCAGGTATAGCCATCAGGCTTGCTGCGTGACACCGTGGTGCCGGCCAGTGCACCCGTGCCACCAGGTTTGTTGTCTACAATCACTGGCTGCTTCAAAGCGATGCTGAGTTTTTGCGCTGTTTCACGGGCAATCACATCCAAACCAGAACCTGGAGCAGAGGCCACCACCCAAGTGATGGGTCGATTCGGCCAAGACTCAACGCCTTGGCCCCATGAAACCATGGGCCATGCCATCAGTGCACCGCACAGGCCTAGGTAGTGTCGTTTTTTCAAATCCGCATTTTTCATTTTGTCTCCCGTTGTCATGATGTGAGGTTCACTGTGTTTTACGTAAAAAGCCTTGCGTGCCCCCATTGCGATTGGGCGCAAATCCGTTCGCAGCAAGCGCTTCATCGGCCGTGTCGTAAAACACACCGATGCGGCAAATCTCACGTGCTTCTTTGGCCGTGGCAATCGGACGACCAAACTCTTGTGAAATTCGAACCAGTTGTTCAATCTGGGCAACGGTGCTCATTTTGGCGCTGCGTTGCTGGTTCCAAATGACGTCCTCGGTGCCACAGCGCACATGCAAGCCCATCGCAATGCCCATCATGTTGACGGGCAAAACATTGCGCACATTGCTCTCGACAGTCACCACCGCACCGTCTGGAATACCGCGCATGAAGTTGCCCAAGCTGTAAACGTTGGGGGTGTCCATGCCACCACCAATGGCCACCCAATTCATCACCAATGGACCTTTGTAGAAACCGCGGCGAATCAAACGCTCTACGGACTCAAAGCTGTTGGTGTTGTAGCACTGAAATGCGCTTTGAATGCCAGCCGCCGTCAGGCGCCTCACATGCTCCTCGACCCACAAAGGCGCCGCAGGCACGGTCATGTCTTTGTAGGTGTTGAACAAGGTTTGATTGGCCCTTGACGTGCCCACAAAATCGGCATCTTCTGCATGGTCCGTCACGTTCATTTGCGAGGTGTTGACCGTCACCGTCACTTGGTCGGGCGTTGGGTCCAGTTCTGCCAGCATGTGCCGCGTATCGTCTGACAGCCACTTGGCTGCTGCACCTTCGGATTCAGGTGCAAAGGAAATCGACCCCCCCACTTGAATGATCATCTCGGGCACCGCTTTGCGAACACCTTCAATCAATTCATTGAATTTGGACAAACGCTTGCTGCCTTTGCCATCGAGTTCGCGGACATGCAAATGCAAGACCGTGGCACCTGCGTTGTAGCAGTCCACTGCTTTTTGAATTTGGTCTTCCATCGTGACAGGAATGTCTTCTGGAAAATCCGAAGGCTGCCAGCCTGGTGCGTATGGCGCGGCCGTGATGATGAGGGGTTGTTGGTTTTCTGGGAAAAGGTGTCCGTCAAGAAAATTCATGGCTTTCTTTCTGTTGAAAAATGAGGTGCGCTTAAAACGGACGATCGCCCACAATGGCTGCACGCTCCATCTTGCGAGGCGCAGGCCAGTAATCCATCACGGCGTAATGCTGCGTAGCGCGGTTGTCCCAAATGGCCACGCTGTTGGGCTTCCACTTAAAGCGAACTTGGTACTCTGGAATCGTGGCCTGGCTCATCAAAAGTTGCAGAAGCAAACTGGCACCCGGCGATTTGTCTAAGCCATAGCGCACGTTCTCTGGCGTGTGATAGTTCACAAAGTGCGTGGTGAAGCTGCACACGTTCAACACCTTTTCACCAGTCTCTGGGTGAATGCGCACCACGGGGTGTTCAGCAGGAGGGTGTTGCTCTGCCAGCTTGGTACGTGCTTCAAGGCTCATGACAGCGCCAAAGGAATGCTCAATGCTGTTGCGTGCACGCAAACCTTCGATTTTCTTTTTCACATCGTCGTGCAAATTGTTATAGGCCTCCACCATGTTGACCCAAATAGTGTCACCGCCAATAGGTGGGCACTCAATGCAACGCAGCACACAACCCATGGCTGGGTTTTGGCGCCACAAGCCGTCGCTGTGGTAATTGTTTTCGTAGTTCTCGCGCTTTTCGTTGCGATAAATCTGCACCAAGCCGGGATGCTCAGGGTCACTGCCCGCCACAGGATGGTCTTCAAGGTCACCAAAGCGCCTTGCAAAGGCCACATGCTCAGCACGCGTGATGTCTTGGTCTCGCAAGAAAATCACGCGATGCTTCAGCAAAGCCGCCTTGACTTCATTGAAGAGGTCGGTGTCACGAGAAGCGTCACCCAGGTTGACGCCAGAAATTTCAGCGCCAATGGCCGGGGTTAGGGGTTCAATTCGCATTTGAAAAACCTTTCTGAAGATGTCGCAAGAGATCCCGCTTGTGCAGACCGCTTGCCTGAAAATGCTTCAGTGATTGTTCTGATGAGTGCCACTTGCCACTTGACTTCTCATGCCATCCAATTTGCAATTGGCGACACGTGGGCAAACTGCACGCTGTCACCCTAGGGTGCACCCTCATTGATTTCGGTCAAGAAAATGGGTTCAATGAGTTGACTTTTTTGGGCATTCTTTAGAAACCTCTCAGACAGCTTTCGGCATGAATATCCTTGTTCGCAGTGCAACCCTTGCCAAGTACTCCGATGTCGCGCGAGGACTGGGCATTGACCCTGTCCAAATGGTGTGCCACGCGGGCCTCGACCGGCAGTGCCTGCTCACACCCGATTTGCGAGTGCCCGAGGCCCTGGTCAGCGAAGTGTTTGAGGAATCTGCACAGGCGGCCCAGTGCGCCACCCTGGGACTGATGGTGGGCGCGTCTTGGCGCTTGTCAGACTTTGGGGTCATCAGCCTGCTGCTGCAACACCAACCCACACTCCGGCACACCCTCCAAGAGCTCCAACGCAACCGACACCTCATCAGCGATTCGGTCGTGATTGATTTGGCCGAATATCCCAATGTGGCTGTTTTGCAAATGGCGCTGGTCACTGGCCGTGCGCATCCCGGCAGGCAGCGCATGGAGTTGGCCATTGGGGCCCTGCTCTCGCTGTGTCGATCGCAATTGGGTGCCCATTGGTTGCCACGCCGGGTGCACTTCAGCCACACGGCCCCTGCTAGTCTGTTAGAACACCAAAAGGTTTTTGGCAACGCCATTGAATTTGGTGCTGAATTTGACGGCATCGTGCTTGCCAAAGAAGACTTAGACAGAGTCAATCCGGCCAGTGATGCCAACATGGCCAAATACGCTCAAAACTTCATTGACCTTCAACCACGCGTGCAACAGCGCAACATTGCCCATGACGTTCGGCGCTCTGTTCATGTGCTGCTGCCACGTGGCCGCAGCAACATTGACCAAGTCAGCCAAAGCCTAGGCATCAGCACCCGCACCTTGCAACGCCAACTTGAGCAGCGCGGTGAAAACTTTCAGTCGCTGGTGAATGACGTGCGCCGTGAACAAGCCATCAGCTACCTTGAAGGCAAAACCCACTCCATCACGCAAATCACACAACTGCTGGGCTTTGCAGAAACCAGCGCCTTTTCTCGCTGGTTCAGCCAGCAGTTCAACTCACCGCCATCGCGCTGGAAAAGCAACTGATTTGCCACTGATCACAGTGGCAAATGCCTAGCGTCAATTGACTTTGCGCAAGAAGCCCTGATTGGCACCGTTGCGATTGGGTGCGAAGCCGTTTTCGCGCAGTGTCTCGTCGGCCGTTTCATAAAACACGCCAATTTTCATAATCTCGCGCGCTTGCTGGGCCGTGGCAATCGGCCTGCCAAACTCGCCTGAAATTCGCACCAGTTGCTTGATCTGTTCCACCGAACTCATCTTGCCCGTGCGAGTTTGGTTCCACAGCACATCCTCAATGCCGCAGCGAACGTGCAAGCCCAGGGCAATGCCAATCATGTTGATCGGCAAGACATTGAGCACCGAACTCTCAACCGTCAGCACAGCGCCATCGGGCACGGCACGCAACATGTTGGCCAAATTGAAAATATTGGCTTGGTCCATACCACCGCTGATGGCCACCCAATTCATCACCAACGGACCTTTGTAAACACCGCGGCGAATCATGCGCTCGATGGTCTCAAAGCTGTTGATGTTGTACACCTGAAATTCACTTTGAATGCCCGCTTCAGTCAGACGGCGAATGTGCTCCTCCACAAAGCTGGGGTTGGAGGGCACGATCATGTCTTTGTAGGTTTTGTGCAAGTGCGGAAAGCCGCGCGACACCCCCCGAAAATCATCGTCACCTGCATGCTCTGTGACGTTCATCTGCGTGGTGTTGACAGTCACCGTCACTTGGTCTGGACGAGGCTGCAACTCAGCCAGCATATGGCGCGTATCGTCGGACAACCATTTGGCCTCACCCTCAGGGCCTTCGGGTGCAAAGCTGATGGAGCCCCCCACTTGAATGATCATCTCCGGAACGGCTTTGCGAACACCCGCAATCAGCTCATTGAATTTGGACAAGCGTTTGCTGCCCTTGCCATCGTCTTCACGCACATGCAAATGCAACACCGTAGCCCCTGCTTCATAGCAGTCAACCGCTTTTTGAATTTGCTCGGCCATGGTGATGGGAATGTCTTCCGGAAAATCAGAGGGAATCCAACCTGGCGCATAAGGGGCCGCCGTGATGATCAGTGGCTGCTGGTTCTCAGGATAAAGATGGCCGTCTAAAAAGTTCATGCGTGAGTCTCCTAATCATTGAAAAATCGAAAGCGAAGTGTTCAAACCAACTTCAACGGGTCCTTGATGGCCCTCAGTATCTGGCGTATCATTTTTCTTAAATTGCTTTAATGAGACATTCAATTGCTTAATTGGGACATTGCGTGAAACACCTGAACACCCACACCACTGGGCATCTGATTCGCAGCGCCAGCCTCAATGGCTACATAGAGCTGGTCCAATCCTTGGAACGCAATCCTCACACCTTCATGCGCACGGTGGGACTCAAAGCGGATGACCTGCTAGACCCAGAAGCCTTGATTTCACGAGATGCCGCACGTGAATTGCTTGAGATCACCGCACGCGCCACGCGAACCGAAGACTTCGCTTTGCGACTTGCCGCACAGCGAAAGTTGTCAGCGTTGGGGCCTATCAGCCTGGTTCTGCGTGAAGAGCCCACCTTGCGGCACGCACTCAACACCTTGTGCAAGTACCTCAAGCTGGTCAATCCATCGCTGATGCTGCACGTAGAAGATGCAGATGACCTGGTGATCATTCGCGAAGAACTGCTTCCCACACCCGGACTGGCCATGCGTCAGTCAGTTGAATTGGCCGTGAGCAGCATGTTCAAAATGCTCAGTGAGTTGGCGGGTCCGCAATGGCAAGCTCAGGGCGTTTATTTCACACACCGCCCACCGGCCGAGCTTGCGGCGCATCGCAAGTTTTTTGGACAAACCGTCAAGTTCAATCAAGCCTTCAATGGCTTGGTTTGTTTGGCCAGTGATTTGGTCAAGCCCAGAGAATCAAGCGACAAGCTAGCTGCAGGATTTGCACGCAAATACCTTGAAACAGAATTGAAAAAACGAGCGCACAGCTCGCAAGAAACTTGCTACCAGGTGATCCTAGCGCTGCTGCCCAGCGGAGACTGCACCGCCACCGCCGTGGCCCGGTTGATGAACAGAGACCGCCGCACCTTGCACAGACAACTTTCAGCAGACGGGCTTGGTTTTGCTGAGTTGTTGGACAAAGTCAGAGTCGACGCCGTGAAACGGCACCTCAAAGAGAGTGACCTGAGTCTCCAAGAAATTTCTGCGTTGCTGGGCTTTGCGCTGCCCAGCAGCATGAACCATTGGTTTCAGGCCAAGTTTGGTTGCAGTCCTTCGCGGTGGAAGCTTCTTGAACGAAACAGGTAAGGGCTGAATGTGACAGCTACATACTGTCAACGTTGTCTACAGTATGTACCTTGATGAATTGGTGGGCCCACCAGGACTTGAACCTGGGACCAAAGGATTATGAGCAGCCTCAAGAAATAAAAATCTATATAAATCAATAGGTTACAAGCGGTCTACGGAGGTGTGGAAGCAAATGTGGAAGCAACGTTGACGCAATTTAGGTCAATGGAGGGATGCCATGCCAAACACTTCCTATTCATTCAAATGTGCACGCAGGAACTGGCGGAAATAGACCATCGCCGGCGCTTCGGTGCGTCCAGCAAGCGTCACATAAGCAAATCGCGCCGTGGCCTGTAAACGGGGTTTGAGGGGCAGCTCCACCAGGCTTCCGTCCTTGAGACGGTCACGTGCCGCTGCAATCACCCCCAGATAGATCGCGTCTGTCTGCTCAACAGTGGCAAGCAGGCCGTTGATATCGTCGGATCGCAGGGCTACCATTTCAGATGGGTTAGCCTGCAGGCCATATTGGTCCACAAGTAACCGTGCCACCTCATCCGAAAGCGGAATGCAGGCCACTGGAAAGCGCACCACTTCTGACAGGCTGACTGACTTCTTGCCGGCCAGAGGATGCTTGTCACGAACCACAAAGCCTGCCTTGAGTTCGACCAGGGATTCGATGTTGAGGTCAGCGCTCGGTATCACGCGGTGCATGTCCACCACCATGGCATCGATCTGGCGGCTGCGCAGCTGCTGAATCTGCAGCTCCACTGGCCCTTGCGTGACGGCTACCCGCATGCCTGGCTGAGAGGCGGCTGTGCACATCAGGGGCACCATCAACAAGGCAGCGGGGCCAGAGCCCAGGCCCACGCTGATAGCGCCGCTGCCGCCTTCCTTGAGTAGCTTGGCACTGTGGCGCAGCTCGGATGCATCCCTAACAATATGCCGTGCCCGGGACACCACGTCCAAACCTAAAGGCGTGAGTTCATTGCGCTTGCCAATACGGTCCAGCACCTTGCCGCCCAAATCGTCCTCGAGGCTTTGAATGCTGCGGCTGAGAGCCGATTGGGTGATGAACATTTTCTCGGCAGCACGGCTGAACGAGCCGGTATCGGCCAGGGCCAGCAGGTGTTCCAAGTGCTTGATATTCATCGCAGATTGCTTTCTATTTTCATGAGAAAAATGAATGATAACAAGAAAAATAAGTCATTGGACACATTGAATTGAGCCCACTAACATTGATCTCAGCCCCCTGTCATAACTACTTATATTTGGAGACCACCATGCACCTCATCCCCCGTGCTTTTATTCGTCATTGCAGTGCACTGTTTGCAGGCATTGCGTTGGCCGCAGCCGTTGCCGCGCAGACTTTCCCTTCCAAGCCCATCAGCATGATCGTGGCATTTCCACCGGGTGGTGGCTCTGATGTGCTGGGCCGCGCCGTTGGCAAAGGCATGGCAGAAGTGTTCGGCCAGCCTGTCATTGTCGAAAACGTCGTGGGCGTAGGTGGCTCCCTTGGGGTGCTCAAGGCAACCCATGCCCAGCCTGATGGCCATACCCTGTTAGCTGGCTCCCCGTTGGAGCTGATCTACACCCCGTTGGGCGTAGCAGCCGCCAAAAACAAACCAGAGGACATGCGCCTGGCCGCTCTGGTGGGGCACACACCTCTGGTGGGGCACACACCCATAGCGATCGTTGTGCGCAAGGACTTGCCTGTGAACACGTTGGACGAGTTTGTCGCTTTCGCCAAGAAGGCAGATAAGCCTCTCAGCTATGGCTCCACGGGCATGGGTTCCCTCTACCACCTGATGGCTGAAAAAGCCCTGCAAACAGCGGGTGCACGTGGCTTGCACGCGCCCTACAACGGCATGGCGCCCTACCTCAAAGACTTGATGGGCGGTGTGCTTGACTTTGCGGTCGTCCCACTGGTTGGTCCGGTGATTGGTGCCATCGAGAATGGTCAGATCAAAGCACTGGCCGTGGCCTCCAGCCAACCTCTGGCTCGCCTGCCTAAGTTGCCCCTGGCAAGCGCCACCAAAGGCTTTGAAGACTATCAGTTCAGCATCTGGATTGGGGTCGTAGCGAGTGCCAAGACGCCAGAGTCACAAATGGCCGCTGTGCACAAAGCCACCTATACAGCCTTGGGCAACCCGGAAATTCGCAAAGTGGTTGAGACTGCAGGCAGCACCGTGGCCGAACCCATGACCCTGGCACAGCTTGACGCCTTTTACAAAAAAGAAACGGTCACAGCTACTGCCATTGCCAAGTCGATCAAGCTGCAACCGCAGTAAGCCCATGTCAGCCACCTTGTCTGCCCTGCAAGCTCGCGCGAGTGCCTTCACCGCGCTGCGTCGTGACATTCACCAGCACCCCGAAATAGGATTCCAGGAGTTTCGCACCAGCGACTTGGTGGCAGAGCGCTTGAAGCAATGGGGCTATGAAGTCACACGCGGCTTGGGTGGCACGGGTGTTGTGGGTCAGCTCAAACGTGGCAGTGGCGCACGCAAGTTGGGCCTACGGGCTGACATGGACGCGCTGCCCATTCAGGAAACGACGGGCCTGCCCCATGCCAGTTGCCATGCGGGTTTGATGCATGCCTGCGGCCACGACGGACACACCGCGATGCTGCTGGCTGCGGCCGAACATCTGGCAAAGTCCACCACGTTTGATGGCACGCTGAATTTGATCTTTCAGCCCGCTGAAGAAAGCCTGGGGGGCGCGCGCAAGATGATGGAGGACGGCCTGTTTGACCGCTTTCCCTGCGACGCAATCTTTGCCATGCACAACTTGCCAGGCTTTCGGCCAGGTCAGTTGTTGCTGCGCGAAGGCGCAACCATGGCGTCCAGCGAAAACATTCTGGTGCACATTGAAGGTAAAGGCGGCCATGGTGCCATGCCGCACCTGAGTGCTGACCCGGTGGTTGCGGGTTCGGCCATTGTCATGGGTCTACAAACCATCGTTTCGCGCAACGTACCACCACTGCACATGGCCGTGATCACGGTCGGCTCTTTTGAGTCGGGTGTAGCCAACAACGTCATCCCCCAAAACGCCACGCTCAAGCTCAGTGTGCGGGCGCTGGATCGGGGTGTGCGCGAGTTGTTGCGCAACCGCATTGTGGAGCTCGTTGAGTTGCAGGCGCGAAGTTATGGTGTGACCGCGCAAGTCGAGTTTTTGCCCGGTTACCCGGTCCTGGTCAATACCCCTACTGAGACGGGAATAGCACGTGAAGTTGCGGTGGCGTTAGTAGGCGCAGACAACGTGGTGCTCCAAACCGAGCCGCTCACCGCCAGTGAAGACTTCGCCTACATGCTCGACCAAGTGCCTGGCAGCTATCTATTCATTGGAAATGGCGATGCCGATAACGGAGGTCACGGCGCCTGTATGGTGCACAACCCCAATTACGATTTTGAAGATCGCAACATTCCTGTGGGCGCTGCGTTCTGGGTAGCATTGACGGAGCGCTTTCTGGCATAGTTCGTGTTTTTAAAAATTCAGATCGGGAGAGATCGCGTTAAACCGCGACGCCGAAGGAGCAACCACCCCGGAAACTCTCAGGCAAAAGGACCGATTTGAATTGTTGATATCTCTGAAGAGTTGCTGGGCTTAGTCACCTGGCACACCGCAGGAGCAAGTGGTTGCATTGAACACAATGGGCCGCGAATCTCTCAGGTTCCAAACAGAGGGGGTGCATGCCACGCATGGTGCGTGAGTTTGCTTTTTGTCATCTTGACACCCTGACTTGTTTGGAGATCTGAATCATGAAATCAACCGCAACTTCCATCGCAGTGATTGGCGGCGGAATCACCGGCGTCACCACAGCCTACGCCCTGGCCAAGCGCGGCTTTGCCGTCACCCTGTTTGAGCGCCATCGCTACGCGGCGATGGAAACCTCATTTGCCAACGGCGGTCAACTGTCTGCTTCTAATGCAGAAGTATGGACACATCACACTACCATTTTGAAGGGTCTGAAATGGATGCTCAAAAGTGATGCGCCGCTTTTAGTGAATCCCAAACCCAGCTGGCACAAATTGTCTTGGTTTATGGAGTTCATGGCTTCGATGAAAGACTATGAACGCAACACAATTCAAACTGCGCGTTTGGCCATTGCTGCGCGTCAGCATTTATTTGCATGGGCTGAGGCAGAGGCCATCGACTTTGACTTGAAGAAACAAGGCATCTTGCACATTTACCGTGACAAAGCAGGTTTTGATCACGCTGGCCGGGTTTCTGCTTTATTAGCCAAAGGTGGGCTGCCTAGACAAGCTGTGACACCTCAGGAAATGAAAGCCATCGAACCCACACTGGCAGGTAAATACTATGGCGGCTACTTTACCGAAAGCGACTCGACAGGTGATATTCACAAATTCTGTTCTGGTCTGGCATTGGCTGCACAAAGACTGGGGGTTCGCACCTTGTATGGCCAAGATGTCACTTCGGTTGCCACAGACAATCAGACAGCCACCATCCAAGTTTCACACAGCGATGCACTACCTACTGTGCACACTTTCGATGGGGTTGTCGTATGTGCCGGTGTGGCCAGCAAACAATTTGCAACCCAACTCGGCGACAGAGTCAATGTATATCCAGTCAAAGGGTATTCAATCACTGTGAATTTGAACGACTCAGAAAGTCAGGCGGGTGCGCCTCAAGTCAGCCTGTTGGATGATGAAACCAAATTGGTTACCAGTCGTTTAGGTACAGATCGCTTTCGCGTTGCAGGCACTGCCGAATTCAACGGCTACAACAAAGACATTCGAGCGGATCGCATTAAACCCTTGGTCGATTGGGTGCAACAGTGTTTCCCAAAAATCAACACGCGCTCCGTGGTGTCATGGGCAGGTTTACGCCCCATGATGCCCAACATGATGCCTAAGGTTGGCAGGGGTAAGGCTTCTAATGTGTTTTACAACACAGGTCATGGTCACTTGGGTTGGACTTTATCGGCTGTTACTGCTGATATGGTGGCAGAGACCGTTAAGCAAGAATTGATAACCATCATTCAATCGCCCACTCCTTCGTCCATCCTAGAGCAAGTTCAATATGCCAAATAGCTACTTTTAAAATCTCGCGAATTTTTTGGTTTTAGGCGCGCCAAGCCGGCAGTTGCCAGTTGCGCCAAAGTGTCAGTGCTCGAAGGCCTACAGTAACAATAAGGCATCCAAGTAAGGCTACCCAGCCTGGGGTGTCTAAGGTCCAAAGGAGCACATAAGTCCAGCCACCAGCAAAAGAGCACACCGCGTAGGGGCGGTGGTCTTTGAAGGCCGTGGGGATTTCATTGCAAACCATGTCACGTAGCACACCACCAAAAACACCCGTGATCAGGCCCATTAAGACGGCGACTACTGGCGGCATGAGTGACTGCAAGGCGAGGTGAACTCCCGTGGCAGTAAATAGACCCAAGCCCAGCGCGTCGGGCCAAAGTATTGTTCTTTCAGTGACTTCAAAATGCCGCTGTCGCATGAAGACCATAGCAAACACGCACAAGGCCAATACGCCCCAAAGCATTTCGGTGTGTTGCACCCAAAAAAATGGGCGTTTATCAAGTAAGAAGTCGCGCAAGGTGCCTCCTCCAAACGCGGCTAGAAAAGCCACAACACAAATGCCCACCGCATCGAGCTTTTTACCCGCAGCTTTCATCAACCCAGAGAGAGCAAAGGCAGCTGTAGCTGACAGTTCGACCAGCAGACGTAGGGTGTCACCCCATGATTGAATTGAATACATTTCTGAATTATTTTACCTAGTCAAACCTTACTTACCCAAAGAAAATTCAATTACGCAATTAATTCCACGGTTTTAAAACATAGGGCGTTTAGCTATCAAGTTCAAGCCCGAAGCCAGCGTCTAACTTTTTGCGTTCAATTTTGCTGCATGCATTGATCAACTTGGGCCACTTTCTTAAACAAACACAAAATCCGTTTAAGAAATATTTCCCTCATACAGAACAACGACTTATAGGAGTCGAACTAAGAGTGTGGAAGCGGTGTGGAAGAAACAGGGAAATTTGCTTGGTTTTTAAGCAAATTTAGGCGGTTTTTAGCTAGCGAAAATAGTTCAGGTTTGCTCTGCGCTAACTAAACAGAAAATTCGCAGTTTCACTCGAGAAAACTGCTTTTAAATGCGTGCATTTGCAGCTAAAAGGCAAGAAAAAAGCGACTCGAATAAGTCGCTTTTTAAGTGGTGGGCCCACCTGGACTCGAACCAGGGACCAAAGGATTATGAGCAGCTTCAATTAAATTTATCTCAATGATATCAATAGGTTGCGCGCGTTCTACAGCGGTGTGGAAGCAAATGTGGAAGCTACATTTAGGATCTCGCACTCCATTTCCCAGACTTCAGTAGTTGTAAACCTACGTGGTTAATGCCATGCCAAGATTAAATTTGGAAGAGTACGCAAATGAAAGATCAGACATCAGCCATTAATGAGAAGTTCGCTGAGCTAGCAAAGATCCTTAATGAGCAAACAGAGGAAATAAAACAGATCAAAAATAGCTTAAATGCGCTAATTGAGCAGACCAAGCCAAAGCGGATGGGCGCTTATCTATTTCCAGATTGCGGCTACGAATGGA
>JBEDKQ010000093.1:0-13068 GCA_041172085.1 Pseudomonadota bacterium
CACGTCGGAACCGCAAAACACCAGCATTCAAAACCAACTGCGTGGTCACATTCAAAGCATCACGCCCGATGTGCATCCTTCTCAGGTGATGGTGGTTTTGAAGTGTGGTGCCGAAGAGGTGTTGGCGCGCGTTACAAAGCGTGCGGTGGACGAACTCAGCTTGCAGGTGGGTCAGCCAGTGTGGGCGCAAGTGAAATCTGTGGCTTTGGTAGCTTGAACTTTATTTGGCATTGAATCGGATGTAAGTTCCTGTTTTCAAAAGAAATACGTTCTTTATATGTGTTTTGGCAATTAACAACTGATAATTAAGTAGTTCCAGTTTTAAACAAAGACTTTCAGAATTCATTCATCTTTTTTTTAGATGTATTTCTGAGGTCTTCCATGAAAACAAATCTTCGATTCATTAGCCGCCTTTTCAGCGCATTGATCTTGGCCAGTGCGGGTGTCTCCACCTTGGCTTCTGCCCAAGCTGTCAGCTTGTTGAACGTCTCCTACGACCCCACCCGTGAGTTGTATGTCGAGTTCAACGCCGCGTTTGCCAAACACTGGAAAGCCAAAACCGGCCAAGACGTCACCATCAAGCAATCTCATGGCGGCTCCGGCAAACAAGCCCGCTCTGTGATCGACGGCATCGATGCCGACGTGGTCACCTTGGCTTTGGCGGGCGACATTGATGCTTTGCACAAACAAGCCAAGTTGATTCCAGCTGACTGGCAAAAGCGCTTGCCCCACAACTCATCACCCTATACCTCCACCATCGTCTTGGTGGTGCGCGAAGGCAACCCCAAGGGCATCAAAGATTGGGATGACCTGATCAAGCCAGGCATCAGCGTGATCACGCCCAACCCTAAAACTTCAGGGGGTGCACGCTGGGCGAAGCCAAGGCCAAAGAGTTTGTGCAGAAGCTCTACAAAAACGTGCCTGTGTTGGACACCGGTGCACGGGGCTCTTCCGTGACTTTTGCACAGCGCAATCAAGGCGATGTGTTCATCTCTTGGGAAAACGAAGCCTACTTGTTGGAAAAAGAATTCAGAAGCAAAGTGAACGTGGTCTATCCGTCCATCAGCATCTTGGCTGAACCGCCTGTCACGGTTGTCGACAAAACAGTTGACCGCAAAGGCACACGTGCTGTGGCTGAAGCCTACTTGCAGTACCTCTATACCGATGAAGGTCAAGACATTGCTGGCAAAAACTTTTACCGCCCCATTTCTGCCAAGGCACAAGCAAAGTATTCAAAGCAACTGCCCAAGATTCCTTTGTTCACCATTGAGCAGGCTTTCGGTGGTTGGGAAAAGGCCGACAAAGATCACTTTGCGGACGGCGGTAACTTCGATCAGATTTATTTGAAAAAGTAAGTCACAACGACGCTCGTGACATTTAGATCACTCAAAAGCCATTCCATATTTTTATATGCCTTATGCATATAAACAAACAACAAATGATTCGTTTGAGTTTTGAAGATGGACTCAGACAATCACACCCTTACTCATTTGAGACCCACCATGACCAAGATCAAAACCATTGCCGCCGCCACCTTGCTGGCCATCTCTGGCCTCAACGTATCAGCCCAAACGCTGCTGAATGCCTCTTACGATGTGGCCCGCGAGTTTTACAAAGACTACAACGCCGCCTTCATTGCAAATTACAAAAAGACCACCGGCAAAGACGTCAAGATTGACCAGGCCCATGGCGGGTCCAGTGCGCAAGCCCGCGCGGTCAACGACGGTTTGGACGCCGACGTGGTGACGATGAACACCACCACCGACATCGATTTTTTGGCCAGCAAAGGCATTGTGGCGGCCGATTGGACCAAGCGTTTTCCACACGCAGCATCGCCCACCAGCTCCACCATGCTGTTCTTAACGCGCAATGGCAATCCCAAAAACATCAAAGACTGGGATGATTTGATCAAGCCTGGCATTCAGGTCATTGTGGTCAATCCTAAAACGGGTGGCAACGGCCGCATGGCCTATTTGGCCGCGTGGGGTTATGTGCGCAAAAAGGGTGGCAGCGAAGCCGATGCTGCAGCCTTTGTGGCCAAGCTTTACAAAAACGTGCCTGTGTTGGCCAAGGGTGGCCGACCATCTTCCTGCAACGCAACATTGGAGATGTGCTCGTGACCTTTGAATCTGAAGTGATTTCTGTCGACAACGAGTTTGGTGCAGGCAAAGTGGATGCGGTGCATCCTTCTATCAGCATCGTTGCAGAAAACCCAGTTGCTGTTGTGGAGCGTACCGTTGCCAAAAAGGGCACTGGCGATTTGGCCAAGGCCTATTTGAACTATCTCTACTCCGATGAAGCGCAAGAGATTGCCGCCAAGCACGCCCTGCGCCCCACCAATCCCGCCATCTTGAAAAAATACAGCAAGACCTTCAAGCCTGTGCAGTTGTTCACCGTGAACGAAGTGTTTGGCTCTTTCGCTGAAGCGCAAAAAGTGCACTTCAACGATGGTGGCAATTTCGACAAGCTGTACACCGTTAAGTAATTCATGCGCTCTAGTTCCGCTGCGGCGGCGCCTGCCAAGCGCAGAGCGCCCGCCCGGGTTTTGCCCGGTTTCAACATCACCTTGGGGTACACCTTGATGTACCTCTGTTTGATTGTGCTCATTCCTTTGTCGGCATTGGTCTTCAAAACGTTCACGCTCACGTGGGATCAGTTTTGGGCAGCTGTCACGGGCCCTCGCGTGATGGCGTCTTATCGCCTCACCTTTGGTGCTTCTTTGATTGCTGCTTTGGTCAATGTGGTGTTTGGTTTATTGGTGGCGTGGGTGCTGGTGCGTTATCAGTTTTTTGGCAAGAAGGTGGTGGATGCGTTGGTCGATTTGCCATTTGCATTGCCCACGGCAGTGGCTGGTATTTCTTTAACGGCGCTGTTGGCAGGCAACGGCTGGGTGGGACAGTACCTTGAACCCCTTGGCATTCAACTGGCCTTCAACCCCAACGGCATTGTGATTGCACTCATCTTTATCGGCTTGCCTTTTGTGGTGCGCACAGTTCAGCCCGTGTTGGAAGATGCAGAAAAAGAATTGGAAGAAGCCGCTACTTGCTTGGGCGCCTCGCGTTGGCAAACTTTCAGCAAAGTCATATTTCCATCCATTGCGCCGGCCTTGCTCACAGGTTTTGCCATGGCCTTCGCGCGTGGTGTGGGTGAGTATGGCTCGGTCATTTTCATAGCAGGCAACATGCCTATGATTTCTGAAATCACACCCCTCATCATCATTGGCAAGTTAGAGCAATACGACTATGCAGGCGCCACAGCGGTAGCCACGGTCATGTTGGTCGTCTCGTTTATTTTGCTGTTAATCATCAATGGGTTACAAGCTTGGCAGCGCCGTCACACAGGAGCGCCTGCATGAGCACAAATTTGATTCGACGCGCAGAAGCCGGCACCACAGAGTCAGCATGGGTGCGCTATACCCTCATTGGCATCACACTCATATTTTTGTTTTTGTTTTTGGTGTTGCCTCTGGCCGCAGTTTTTGCAGAAGCATTGCGCAAAGGTTTTGATGCGTATTGGGAGGCTCTCAAAGAACCTGATGCTTGGTCGGCCATTCGCCTCACACTCATGACGGCTTTGATTGCTGTCCCCCTCAACTTGGTGTTTGGCATAGCGGCTGCTTGGTGCATCGCCAAGTACGAGTTCAGAGGTAAATCTGTCCTCACCACTTTGGTGGACTTGCCTTTCTCGGTATCGCCTGTCGTAGCGGGACTTGTGTACGTCTTGATGTTTGGCGCGCAAGGTTGGTTCGGCCCTTGGTTGCAAGAACACGACATCAAAATTATTTTTGCTGTACCAGGCATTGTATTGGCCACAGTCTTTGTCACGTTCCCGTTTATTGCACGTGAGCTCATTCCTCTCATGCAAGCGCAGGGCAACGAAGAGGAGCAGGCCGCCATTGTGTTGGGTGCTACAGGTTGGCAAACCTTTTGGTACGTCACGCTTCCCAACATCAAATGGGGTTTGATCTACGGCGTCATTTTGTGCAACGCGCGCGCCATGGGGGAGTTTGGTGCCGTGTCGGTGGTGTCGGGCCACATTCGTGGGCAGACCAACACCATGCCTTTGCATGTTGAAATTTTGTACAACGAATACCAATCGGTGGCTGCCTTTGCGGTGGCGTCTTTGTTGGCTTTGCTGGCGCTGGTTACCTTGGTGATCAAGTCGGTGGCCGAGTGGCGCCACGAACGCGAGATGAAAACCATTGGCGATTTGTCTCCAGAAAATACCAAGGCAGCATCTTTAGAGCTGTCATTGAAAGCTGCATCATGAGCATCGAAATCAGAAACGTTCACAAACAGTTTGGCGACTTTCACGCTTTGCGCGACGTCAGCCTCGACATTGACTCTGGCGAGTTGGTGGCCTTGCTCGGCCCCTCGGGCTGTGGCAAAACAACCTTGCTTCGAATCATTGCTGGTTTAGAAACAGCCGATGCGGGCAGCATTGCTTTCAGCGGTGAAGACACCACGCACGTGCATGTGCGCGAGCGCCAAGTGGGCTTTGTGTTCCAGCACTACGCCTTGTTCCGCCATATGACGGTGTTTGAAAACGTGGCCTTTGGCCTGCGCATGAAGCCGCGCAATGTGCGTCCTTCAGAAGCTGTCATCAAGCAAAAAGTACACGACCTGTTGGGCTTGGTCCAACTCGATTGGTTGGCAGATCGTTATCCATCCCAACTCTCTGGCGGGCAGCGTCAACGCATTGCTTTGGCACGTGCTTTGGCCGTAGAGCCAAAGGTATTGTTACTTGACGAGCCCTTTGGTGCCCTCGATGCCAAAGTACGCAAAGAACTGCGCCGTTGGTTGCGCCGCCTGCACGATGATTTGCATGTCACCAGCATTTTTGTGACACACGACCAAGAGGAAGCCCTTGAAGTGGCCGACCGTGTGGTGCTCATGAACAGCGGCCGCGTGGAGCAAATTGGCTCGCCCCAACAAGTGTGGGATCATCCTGCCAGCCCGTTTGTGTATGGCTTCTTGGGTGATGTGAACTTGTTCCATGGCCGCGCACACGAGGGTGAAATGCTGATTGGCGGCGACAACGCAGTTAGCCTCAACAGCCCAGAACACCAACACGTTCAAGACAGCAAAGCCTTTGCTTATGTGCGTTCGCACGACATTGAAGTGAAGCGATACAGCTCAGGCGATTCAGGCATCAAAGCCAAACTCACGCGCGCCATTGTGGTGGGGCCGATTGCGCGCCTTGAATTTGAGCCGGTCGACCATCACGACTTTGCCAAAGACACGGTGATTGAAGCGCAACTGTCAGCCCACTTGTTTGCAGAACAGCAATACAAAGAAGGCGAGACTCTGGTACTCACGCCCCGCAAGGCGCGTATTTTTGTTGAAAGCTGATCGCACGCAGCGCTTCCTGCCAAGCCAGCACTGAATTTCAAAAGTGCTGGCTTTTTTTTGCTGAGCCAAGGCAAAATATCTGCATGACTCAAGACATCGTCGTTCAAGCCCCTGCGCAAGCCGCGCAACTCTTCTTGCTCTTTCATGGTTATGGTGCTGACGCCCAAGACATGCAGCCTTTGGCCAAGCGCTTTGCAGAGGAGTTTCCACAAGCATGTGTGGTCTGTGTGCAAGCCCCTGAGCCAGCAGAAGCTGGCTTTGGCTGGCAATGGTTTGCGCTTCAAGGTGTCACAGAAGAAAACCGTCCTCAGCGTGTGAACGATGCCATGCCCAGTTTTGTATCGCTTATCAGGGCATGGCAATTGCGCGCTTCTGTAAGTCACGAAGCCACTGCCTTGGTTGGTTTTTCTCAAGGCGGCATCATGTCTTTGGCGGCCAGTTTGCAGGAGGAAAACCTCTGTGGGCGTGTTATGGGGTTTGGCAGTCGCTTTGTAAATTTGCCGGTGCAAGCGCCAGAAACCGTTACCTATCACTTATTCCATGGCAAATCAGACAATGTCATTCACTATGGTTTTGCTGTCAGTGCGGCAGAGCGTTTGGTGGCCATCGAAGCCGATGTCACTGCCGATGTGTTGCCTTACATGGGTCACGAAATTCATCCCAGCATGATAGATCTGGCCATCGAACGGCTCACGACCCATCTGCCTAAGCGGTTGTTCAAACAGGTTCAGGAAGCCGATCCGGGTGATTCACCCGTGCGTCATTGAGACCGCTAAAATTCACGCATCAAATCAATGCCGCCATCGGGTGGCCTCAACTTAGAGAGCTTGGTCATGAAATTTTTAACAGCCTGTTTGACGCTGATGGCTTGCTTGTTATTGCAGGGGTGCGCAGTAGTGGCCGTGGCTGATGTGGTGGCCTCTACCGTTATTTATACAGGCAAGACGGTGGTCAATGTGCTTGACGCTGTTACGCCAGACATCGTCAACAAAAAGAAAAAAGATTAAATACCAAGCCAGCCGTTGGTGCGCGCAAAGTGCAAAGCTTGCGTGCGGCTGTTAACGCCTAAGCGGCGGAACAAGCGCCAGAAGTGAACCTTCACAGTGTGTTCGCTGATGGTGAGTTTGTCGGCAATGTCGCGGTTGCTCAGACCCTGGTCCAACATCAAAATCAATTGTTTCTGACGCTTTGAAAGTTTGGTAGGGGGCGCCGTAGAGGCTTCAGTTGCCGCTTCTTCTGGCGTTGGCAAGAAGGTCCGCAGGCCTTCAATGATGGTGTTGGGAGGGCTTGCTTTTTCTAAAAACAAATTGGCGCCAGCTTCTAGGCAAGCAGCTTCGCACTCGCTGGCTTCAGAACCAGTGACAACTACCAGAGGCACGTTTGGAAACTTGGCTTTGACAGCGTGCACACCCGACAAACCCAGTGTGTCGGGCAATTTCAAATCGAGGCAAATCAATTCGGGTTCACCTTGACGCTCGACTGTGGACTCCAAACTGCTCAGTTTGGGCACCGATACCACCTTCAAACCAGGACGAACGCGCTGTACGAGCATGGTGAGGGCATCGCGCATCAGAGGATGGTCGTCAATCACGTAAACAGTCATGGTGAGCTCAAGAATGAAACTTAAAGTATGAGCGTATCAGCAAAGTCTGCAACAAATCAAGCAACTTTTGCAAAATTTGAACACTTTTTAAAGATTTGTGACTTCTTTGGCGATAAGTTGTTTTTTCAAGAAGCCAGCCAATGGCTGCATGCCTTTTCAAGACTTGGCTTTGGCTTTTTCAGCCAGTTCTGTACGCAGGATGGTTAATGAATCCGCTACATCCAAGGCACTGATGCCTTCGCCAAAAACAACTTGTGCGCCTAAGGCCGTTAAAGCTGTACCGTCATCTTGTTGCAATTGCGCAATGGCCATGCCCGCGTCTTTGGGTGATGCAAAGCCCAAGCTTTGCAAAAGCACGCGGCCCTGAGGGTCGACCAATTTGAAATAAAACTGTCCATCTTTCTCGCGGTATTGCTTGAATGAAGGACTTGCGGCTCGGGCGGTTTTGGCACTGCCTTGCGATGTCGAGGCGCTGGCCAAAGAGCGCAAGCCCACCGCATGGCGCAGTTCTTTGATGAACGGTGTGGCCAGTTCGCGCGCCTTGGCAGCGCCTTTGAGCAACAGCGCATCTACTTGGGCTGGGTTGTTGATGAGCGCTTCGTACTTGGCGCGCATCGGCGCTACTTCGCGATCAATGCGTTCAAACAAAATTTGCTTGGCATCGCCCCAACCAATGCCATCGGCATAGGCCTTGGCCAAAGCAGCAGATTCTTCCGCGCTGGCGAAGGCTTGGTAAATTTGAAACAGTGCAGAACCTTCGGTGTCTTTGGCTTCGCCGGGCGCACGAGAATCGGTCACGATGCCTGCAATCAACTTCTTCATCTGCGCGCTAGAGGAGAACAATGGAATGGTGTTGTCATAGCTTTTGCTCATCTTGCGGCCATCCAATCCGGGCAACAGTGCCACAGATTCTTCAATGACAGCTTCAGGCAACACCAAATGCTCGCCGTACAAATGATTGAAGCTGGATGCCATGTCGCGCGCCATTTCAATGTGTTGAATTTGATCGCGACCCACAGGTACTTTGTGCGCTTTGAACATCAAAATGTCGGCGCCCATGAGCACAGGGTACATGAACAAGCCAGCGGTCACGTCAGCATCGGGATCATTGCCAGCCAGATTGTTTTTATCCACCGAGGCTTTGTAGGCATGGGCTCGGTTCAGCATGCCTTTGCCAGTCACGCAGGTGAGCAACCATGTGAGTTCTGGAATTTCTGGAATATCAGACTGGCGATAAAACATCACGCCATCGGGGTCCAAACCTGCCGCCATCCAACTGGCTGCAATTTCCAAGGTGGAGCGCTGAATGCGAGCAGGGTCATCGCATTTGATCAGCGCGTGATAGTCAGCCAAAAAGTAAAAGCCTTGCGTGCTGGGGTTGCGACTGGCTTGCACAGTGGGACGAATGGCGCCCACGTAGTTGCCTAAGTGCGGCGTGCCGGTGGTGGTAATGCCAGTTAATACACGGGTGCGTTGGCTGTTGTCAGTCGTCATGGCGATGGCTACTTCAAAAATATTGCTTTAAGAAAGAGTTTTTAAAATCAGTTCGATCAGTCCAAAGGTGGCGCCCATGACAGGGTCTAGCCACAAATGATTGACCACGCCCGTAATGGCCAAAGCCATCACGATGAAAAAGCCATAAGGCTCAATGCGAGAAAATTGATAGGCTTGTTTCCACGGCAAAAGGCCCACCACAATGCGGCCACCATCCAAAGGCGGGAGCGGAAACAAGTTGAAGGCAAACATCACCACGTTGCTCAGGACACCTGCTTTGCACATGGCCAAGAAGAATTTTTCGGTGACGCCAAAATCGTTGTACACCACATACAGCAGCGCCCACACAATGGCCTGAACCAAATTGGACCCAGGGCCTGCCAAGGCCACCCAGATCATGTCGCGTTTTGGGTGCCGCAAATTGCCAAAGTTAACCGGAACTGGTTTTGCATAGCCAAACAGCAGTGCGCCACTGGTGCTGAAGTAAAGCAGCAGGGGCAATAAGATGGTGCCCACCCAATGGATGTGCGAGAAAGGATTGAGTGTGACGCGTCCCATCATGTAGGCCGTGCGATCGCCAAAGTATTTGGCGGCATAACCGTGGGCAGCCTCATGCAGCGTGATGGCAAAGATCACGGGAATGGCATAGACCGAAACGGTTTGAATCAGGTTAGAGGTGTCCACGGCGCAATTGTCTCAAAGTGTTGGGCGGTAGGGCCTATAAGCCCAATAAAGCGATGTCGCCTAAGCCTTGGCGAACCACTTCAATGCCGCCGCCAGTGCAATCAACCACGGTGGTGGGCTCGCGGACACATGCGCCAGCATCAATGATGCCAGCAATGAGCTTTTCGTAGCGATTGCGAATTTCCTCTGGATCGTTCAAGGGATCGGATTCGCCCTGTGGAATGAGGGTGGTGGCCAGCAGTGGCGCGCCGTGCAATGTTAACAACGCTTGAAGCACTGCATGCTCGGGTACCCTTAAACCAATGGTTTTGCGCTGTGGGTGGCTGACTCTGCGCGGCACTTCTTTGGTGGCCTCCAAAATGAAAGTGAAGGCACCAGGTGTGGCTTGCTTCAACATTCTGAATTGAGCGTTGTCGACTTTGGCGTAATTGGCCAGCTCACTCAAATCGCGGCACAAGAGTGTGAGGTGATGTTTATCGTCTACACCGCGCACTTTGCGCAAGTGATCGGCGGCTGCTTTGTCGTCCATGTGGCACACCAATGCATAGCTAGAGTCGGTGGGAACTGCCAATACGCCGCCTTGCTGGAGTAGCGTCACGGCTTGCTTTAGCAAGCGTTGCTGGGGGTTTTCGGGATGAACAGAAAAATACTGGGCCATGACAATTCAATCGCTTAAGACTCAACCGGCACAAGTTGAACGCGGCTTTCGCGCACAGTCAGCCATGCACCCAATGCACCGCACAAGGTGACCACACCCATGCCCACCAAGGTCCACTGATCGGGCATGTGATCAAACACCAACCAGCCGCCCAGCATGGCAAAACCAATTTGTGTGTAGAAATAGGGCGTCAACACGGTGGCTGGTGCTTTCGAGAATGCTTTGATCAGCAGGTAATGCCCAACAGTGGCAAAGCTGCCCATGATGAGCAACTGTGCCCAAACAGAACCTTCACTGGGGAGCTCCCAAACAAATGGCAACAAGAAGGCGCCAAGTGCCGTGCCAACCCAACCCGTCAGAATGTTCATGGTGATGGGATCTTCAGTTTGGGCCATTTTGCTGGTGAGCAATTGAAAACTGCCGTTGGTCAAGATAAGCATCAATGGAAAGATCACAACCCAATCAAAGTGCTGCGTACCTGGTCGCACCATGATCATGGTGCCAATGAAAGCGCCAATTACCAAGGCCCAGCGTAGCTTTCGTACTTTTTCGCCAAGTGCCATGGCCGCCACGATGGTTACAACCAAGGGCGTGATAGACGCAATGGCCGTGAACTCGCCGACTGGCATGTATTTCAAACCATAAAACGCACACAGGCTGCTGCCAAACAACAATGCACCGCGGGCCATTTGAAATTTGGGGTGTTCAGTTTTGAAGATGGCCATGCCGCGTTGCGGCAAGAAGAAAACGGTACTGAACAAGGCCTGAATGAGATAGCGAAACCACAACGCCAACATGATGGGGATGCTGGCACTGACGTGTTTGGTGGTGGTGTCTAAAACTGCAAAGCATGCCACCGATAAAACCACAAATCCAATGCCAGCCAGTGTTTGAGCAGGTGTGTGTTTCACTGGAAACGGTCTGACAACAATTCCCACACGGGCGTCAGTTGCCCTGGCAACCAAGGCAGGGTGCCCAGGTCTGTGTGGCTTTCTTCTGGGCTATGGAAATCGCTGCCACGTGAGGCTGCCAGGTTGAATTCGAGCGCAGTGTCGGCGTATTGCAAAGCGTCTGCACTAGAGTGGCTGCCTGTGATCACTTCTACAGCGCGGCCGCCGTGGTTTATAAATTCGGTGAAAAGTGCAAACTCTTCGTTGGCCGTAAAGCCATAACGGGCAGGGTGCGCAATGACCGCAACGCCGCCTGCGCCAGTGATCCAATTGACTGCATTCTCGAGCGATGCCCAGCGATGCGGTACAAAACCTGGTTTGTTTTCGGTCAGGTACTTGCGAAACACTTCGGAGGTGTCTTTGCACACGCCGCTTTCTACCAAAAAGCGAGCAAAGTGAGTGCGAGAAATAAGTTCTGGGTTGCCCACATATTTGAGCGAGCCTTCGTAAGCACCTACGATACCAACCTTGGCCAGCCCATCAGACATTTCTTTGGCGCGTTCGCTGCGACCACCGCGCGTATTGCGCAGACCTTGCACCAGCGCCTCGTTTTTGTGATCGAAGCCCAAGCCCACAATATGGACGGTTTTGCCAGCAAAGGTAATGGAGATTTCAACGCCGGTGAGGTACTTCATGCCCTCGGCCTTGGCGGCTGCCATGGCGCGTTCTTGACCACCAATTTCATCGTGGTCGGTAAGCGCCCAAAGTTGCACCCCATTGGCTTTGGCGCGCGCGGCCAGAGCTTCAGGCGTGAGGGTGCCATCAGAGACCACGGAATGGCAATGTAAATCGGCGTTGAGTAGGGGTTCCACAGGGGTATTTTAGGCGCTACGCAAGAACAAGCCACCTCTGCCCGATAATTCGGGCTGAAATAGTGAGAAATTTATGGCTTTGATGATCACCGATGAATGCATCAATTGCGATGTGTGCGAACCTGAATGCCCGGAAATCTACGAAATTGACCCGTCCAAGTGCACAGAATGCGTGGGTCATTTTGACGAGCCCCAGTGCGTACAGGTGTGTCCAGTGGCTTGCATCCCTGTCAACCCACAACACGTGGAAACGAAAGAGACCTTGTTTCAAAAGTACCAGCGACTGCAGAACGCTGGGTAAATTTTTTGGCACGCCAAAGGGCAAGGCGCCTGAAAAGATAGCTTAGACCCCTTCAGGACGAGGTGGCTTTGGACGAGGGGGCTTGCTGGTGTGGATTTGAACCATGGCCTTTTCCATGTCGCCTGCCATCAGCAGGTCGGCCGCCTTGACAGAGCGAGAGATGCTTTCATGTATCAAATCGCGCTGCTCGGCCATGGGCTTTTTGAGCACCCAATTGGCTACTTCTGCTTTGACACCGGGATGCCCGATGCCCAAACGCAAGCGCCAGTAATCACCTGTACCCAACTGTGCGTGGATATCGCGCAGCCCATTGTGACCCGCATGACTTCCACCAAATTTGAGCTTGGCCTGACCCGGTACGACATCGAGCTCATCGTGGACGACCAAAATTTCTTCTGGTGCAATTTTAAAAAACTTGGCCAAAGCCCCCACTGATTTGCCAGACAAGTTCATGAAGGTTTGAGGCTCAAGAAGCCAAATGGTTTGGCCTTTTACTTGGGTTCGCGCTACTTTGGCGAAATAACTTTTGTCGGGCACCAAATTGACATTGAGTTCGCGCGCCAAGGCGTCGATCCACCAAAAACCAGCGTTGTGGCGGGTGTCTTCGTATTCTGCGCCTGGGTTGCCTAGGCCAACAAACAACTTGATCATGGGTGAGTATAAAAACAAAACCAGCTGAAAAAAAACAACCCGCACGAGGCGGGTTGTTTGAAACACATGAGGTGTTGGCGTTGAGCGAAGAATTACTTCTTCTTGGCCTTGCCCTTGGCATCGGCTGCAGGTGCTGCTTCAGCAGCAGGTGCTTCTTCAGCCACGGGTGCAACAACAGACACCAACACGGGGTTTTTCTTGCCGTGTGTGATGGCTTTCACGCCCTTAGGCAATGTGATGTCAGCCAGGTGCAAAGAAACACCTTTCTTCAAACCAGACAAATCAACGTTGATGGCTTCAGGCAAATCGGCTGGCAAGCAAGCGATTTCGAGCTCATTCATGATGTGGTTGATCAAGCAAGCGTCTACTTTGACAGCAGGAGAAACGTCTTCGCCTGTGTAATGGATTGGCACTTTACGGTTCAAAGTGGTTTTGGCATCAACGCGTTGGAAGTCGATGTGCAAAACCAATTGTTTGTAAGGGTGCATTTGGAAGTCACGGAGCAACACTTTGGTTTCTTTACCGTTCAATTCCATGTCCAAGATGCTTGCGTGGAAAGCTTCT
>JBEDKQ010000094.1:0-11109 GCA_041172085.1 Pseudomonadota bacterium
AATTGCTCAGCAATGGGTGCATTTTAGAAACGTTCTTCACCAAAATGCCTTTCGTTTTCATACCTTCGAAGCACTTTGTGGCGTCTGGCATACGAACCAACAACATATTGGCCTGACTTGGGAAGACTTGGACACCTGGCAACTCAGCCAAGGACTGACTGAGTTTTTCGCGTTCTTGGCGAATTTGAACCGCTTGTTGAGCAAACACGTCAGCGTGCTCAAGGGCAAACAAGGCGCATTCGCAATTCAAAACGCTGATGTTGTAAGGCGGGCGCACTTTGTCAATTTCGGCAATCAAAGCCTTGGGGCCCACCATGTAACCCAGACGCACACCGGCCAAACCAAATTTGGACAAGGTGCGCATCAGCAACACATGGCCATGTTTCGCAACGCGGTCCATGTAGGTTTGGCTGGCAAAAGGCTGGTACGCCTCGTCCATCACCACCAAGCCACCTTGCTCGCCTTGGGCTACCACGATGCGCTCAATGACGTCGGCATCCCACAGGGTACCCGTGGGGTTGTTGGGATAGGCCAAATAAACCACCGCGGGTTGATGTGTGGCAATGGCGCTCAGCATGGCGGCCTCGTCCAACTCAAAGTTGGTTGTGAGGGGCACGCCGTGAAAGGTCACGCCTTGCAATTGTGCGCTCATGGCGTACATCACAAAGCCCGGCAACGGCGCCAAAATGCTGGCGCCCGGTACATCACAGGCCATGGCAATGAGCGTGATAAGTTCATCGGAACCATTGCCCAACATGATGTCAAAGCCTTCAGGCATTTGCGCATACTTGGCCAACTCGGCGCGCAAGACATTGATCCGGTCGCCCGGGTAACGGTTGAGGGCCAAGGCACCCAGACGCTCGCCCAATTGCTTTTGCAATTCTGGCGGCAAGCTGAAAGGATTTTCCATGGCATCGAGCTTGACCATGCCCGTCGAATCCTGAATGGCATAGGCATGCATGGACTGCACGTCTTGACGAATGTGTTTCAACCAAGCAGCGGGGTTTTGAATGGCACTCATGGTGTTTCTCTTTGGGGCGGCACAGGATGGAGGCGCAACTCGGCAGCGCGGGCGTGGGCTTGCAAGCCTTCGCCGTAAGCCAGCTCGGCAGCAATCAGGCCCAAGCTTTGCGCGCCTTTTTCGCTCACCTCAATGAGGCTAGAGCGCTTTTGAAAATCGTACACACCCAAGGGCGATGAAAATCTTGCGGTGCCGCTGGTGGGCAGCACGTGGTTAGGGCCTGCGCAGTAATCGCCCAGCGATTCGCTGGTGAATGCACCTAAGAAAATAGCGCCCGCATGTTTGAGCAAAGGCTCCCACGCGTGCGGATTGCGACTGGACACTTCCAAGTGTTCGGGGGCAATTCGGTTGCTGATGTGGCAAGCCTCTTCCATGCTGCGCGTTTGAATGAGCGCACCGCGGTCGTTCATCGATTTGGCAATGATCTGTGCGCGTGGCAAGGTGGGCAGCAACTGGTCGATGGCGGCTTGCACTTGGTCGATGTAGGCCGCATCGGGGCACAGCAAAATGCTTTGTGCCAACTCGTCGTGCTCGGCTTGCGAAAACAAGTCCATGGCCACCCACTCGGGCGGTGTGCTGCCATCGGCCAAGACCAAAATTTCGCTGGGGCCTGCAATCATGTCGATGCCCACGGTACCAAAGACGCGCTTCTTGGCGCTGGCCACGTAGGCGTTGCCAGGTCCTGTGATTTTGTCGACCTTGGGCACCGTGGCCGTGCCAAATGCAAGCGCTGCAACGGCTTGCGCGCCACCGATGGTGAAGGCACGCGAGACGCCCGCCACGTAGGCGGCCGCCAAGACCAATGGGTTCTTCACACCCTGAGGTGTCGGTACGACCATGATGATTTCTTCAACACCAGCCACATGAGCTGGAATGGCATTCATCAAAACAGACGATGGGTAAGCTGCTTTGCCACCAGGCACATAAATGCCAACGCGATCGAGGGGCGTGACTTTTTGACCTAGCAGCGTGCCGTCTTCGTCTTTGTAAGACCAGCTTTCACCTGAGGCCTTTTTTTGTGCTTCGTGATAAGCGCGAACACGTTTGGCCGCAGCTTGCAAAGCGTCTTTTTGCGCAGCAGGCAAGCCCTCAAAAGCTGCCTTCAGTTCTGCCTGCGTTAGCATCAGCGCCTGCATGTCTTTGGCACCCAAACCATCAAAACGTTGGGTGTACTCAAGCACTGCAGCGTCGCCGCGCTGTTGCACGTCGGCCAAAATCTGAGCCACGCGTGACTCAATGGCTGCGTCTGCATCTGCGGACCAATGCAAGCGCTTTTGAAACATCTGTTCAAAATCGGCATCGGTGGTGCTTAAACGCAGAGCTTTTGCAACAAGCGCAGTCATTGGTTTTCTCTTCAGGGTTGAAATTATTTTGTAGCCTGGCCCGCAGCCACTGCGCCCGCAAAGGCTTCAATGATGGCGCGGATGGGCTCTTGTTTGAGTTTGAGTGACGCTTGATTGACCACCAAGCGCGAGCTGATGTCCATGATGCGTTCCACTTCAATCAGGTGGTTGGCTTTGAGCGTGCTGCCAGTGGAAACCAAGTCAACGATGGCATCGGCCAAGCCCGTCAGGGGCGCCAACTCCATGCTGCCATAGAGTTTGATGAGGTCGACGTGTACGCCTTTTTGCGCAAAAAATTCGCGCGCAATGTTGGTGTACTTGGTGGCCACCTTCAAACGTGAGCCCGAGCGCACGGCAGTGGCGTAATCGAAGTCTGCGCGAACCGCCACGCTCATGCGACATTTGGCAATTTGCAAATCCAACGGTTGGTACAAGCCATGGCCACCGTGTTCGATCAAGGTGTCTTTGCCGGTTACGCCCAAATCTGCACCCCCGTACTCAACGTAAGTAGGCACATCGGTGGCGCGCACCAAGACCACGCGCACACCAGCCTGGTTGGTGGGCAAAATCAGTTTGCGAGAAGTTTCGGGGTCTTCCAAAACTTCAATGCCAGCCGCTTTAAGCAGTGGCAATGTTTCATCAAAAATGCGTCCTTTGGACAAGGCCAAGGTAATCATGTCAGTTCCTGTTGTGATGAGCGTTCACATGAAATTTTCACTTGGTGCGCTCAATCTGCGCGCCCACTTTGCGCAATTTGGCTTCCATGCGGTCATATCCACGGTCAAGGTGATAGATACGGTCAACGATGGTTTCGCCCTCTGCCACCAAGCCTGCAATGACCAAACTAGCGGAAGCACGCAAGTCAGTGGCCATGACGGTAGCGCCAGAGAGCTGCGGCACGCCTTGCACCACAGACACTTTGCCATCGATTTGAATGTTGGCGCCTAAACGCACCAACTCATTGACGTGCATGAATCGATTTTCAAAAATGGTTTCGGTGACTTTGCTGGTGCCATCGGCAATGCAATTGAGCGCCATGAACTGGGCTTGCATGTCGGTAGGGAAGCCGGGGTATTCGGTGGTTCTAAAGCTCTGTGCCTTCATGCGGCCGGAAGCTTTGACGCGCACAAAACCTGCGCCCACCTCGATGCTGGCACCTGCATCTCGCAACTTGTCGATGACAGCGTCCATGTGATCGCCACGCGCGTGCTTCAAGACCACATCGCCGCCCGTTGCAGCCACTGCGCACAAAAAAGTTCCAGCCTCAATGCGATCGGCTACCACGGCGTGATCGCATCCATTCAATGCATCAACCCCTTGAATGTGAATGCGGCTGGTACCGTGGCCTTCAATTTTGGCGCCCATGCGAATGAGCATTTCTGCCAAGTCTGGAATTTCGGGCTCTTGCGCAGCGTTTTCGAGCACCGTTTCACCTTCGGCCAATGCCGCTGCCATTAAGAAGTTTTCGGTTCCCGTGACTGTCACCATGTCAGTGGCAATGCGCGCACCTTTGAGTCGCGTACGTCCGTTGGCCAAACTGGCCACCATGTAACCATGTTCCACCGCAATTTGGGCACCCATGGCCTGCAAGCCTTTGATGTGCTGATCGACGGGTCGCGAGCCAATGGCACATCCACCAGGCAAAGACACACGCGCTTCACCACAGCGGGCCAACAAAGGGCCTAGCGCCAGCACAGAAGCGCGCATGGTTTTAACCATTTCGTAGGGCGCTTCTGGGTTGTTCAATGCGCTCGCATTCAATTGCACGGTGCCATCATCTGCGTGGGTGCACGTGACGCCCATGTTGCGAATGAGCTTGAGCATGGTGCTAACGTCTTGCAATTTGGGCACATTGCGCAGCACCACAGTTTGTTCCGTGAGCAAGGCAGCGCAAAGTTCTGGCAAGGCGGCGTTTTTAGCGCCCGAGATATCAATCTCGCCATTCAATGAATGACCACCCTGAATGATGAGTTTGTCCATGTTGAAATGTACTTATTGTGTTGACAACGCTGGGTTCAAGAAGAAGCCTGCGCTTTGGTCCACTCTGCGGGGGTGAAAGTTTTCATCGACAAGGCATGCACCTCGTCGTTTTGCATTTTGTTGCCTAAGGTGGCATAAACTTTTTGATGGCGCGCAATGAGGCGCAGACCTTCAAATTGTTCTGAAACCACCACGGCTTGCCAATGACGGCCGTCGCCACTCACTTCGAGGTGCTGGCAAATGAGGCCAGTGGCAATCATGGTTTGAATTTGTTCTGCTGTCATGGTTTAGAGCACACGGTGAATTGAATCAGCTTCGGATTTTGTAGCCAGTTTTAAGCAATTGGATGGCCAATGTACCGACACCCAACAAAGCCACCGATACCACAGCCAAGCTGATCCAAGGCGAGACATCGCTTTGGCCAAAGAAGCCATATCGAAACCCGTCAATCATGTAAAAGAAAGGGTTTAAATGACTCAAGCCTTGCCAGAATGACGGCAAAGAATGAATGGAATAAAACACGCCCGACAAGAAGGTCATGGGCATGATGACAAAACTTTGGAAGGCCGCCATCTGGTCAAATTTTTCTGACCACAGTCCGGCGACCAAGCCCAAGGTGCCCAGCAAAGCGGCACCCATAAAGGCGAAGACCAAAATCCAAAGGGGCGCTTGGTATTGCAAGGGCGCAAACCAAACCGTGACAGCAAACACGCCAAACCCCACAGCCAAACCACGCAACATGGCCGAGCCCACATAGGCCACAAACCAGTGCCAATGCGACAAGGGTGTGAGCAACAAAAACACCAAGTTGCCCATGATCTTGCTCTGAACCAAACTGGAGGAGCTGTTGGCAAATGCATTTTGCAGCACGCTCATCATGATGAGGCCAGGCAACAAAAATGCCGTGTAAGGCACGCTGTCGTAAACCTTGACGTGGTCTTCGAGCACATGTCCAAAAATCATCATGTACAGCACAGAGGTGAGCACAGGTGCTGCAATGGTCTGAAAAGCAACTTTCCAAAAGCGCAACACTTCTTTGTAAAACAACATGCGCCAGCCGTTCATGATTGCCCCTCGGACATCACATCCAAAAACACATCTTCCAAATCGGCCTTGCGAATTTCAACGTCTTCAGCCACCAACCCAGCTTGCCGCACGGCCGCCAAATAAGTTTCAATTTCAACTGCGTCGTGCGCGGGGAATTGAACAATGCGACCCGTGATGCGTGCTTTGACCGCTAAGTCTGCAGGCAGTTGGCCATCCACTTTGAATCGAAGCACGTTGCTAGAGGCAGACTTGAGCAACTCTGACGTCGTGGCCAATGCCAATACACGGCCCTGCTTGAGCATGGCCAAACGGCCACACAAGGCTTCGGCTTCTTCCAAATAATGGGTGGTGAGCAGAACAGTGCTGCCTTCACGATTGAGCTTGGCGACAAACTGCCAAAGCGTTTGACGTAACTCGACGTCGACACCCGCGGTGGGTTCGTCCAACACAATGACGCGAGGTTTGTGCACCAGGGCTTGCGCCACCAAAACGCGGCGCTTCATGCCACCCGACAACTGGCGCATGTTGGCATTGGCCTTGTCGGCCAAGCCCAAACTCTCTAGCAATTCATCGATCCAGGCGGCGTTGTTTTTGACCCCGAAATAACCAGACTGAAAACGCAAGGCTTCGCGGACGGAAAAGAAGGGGTCGAACACCAACTCTTGGGGCACCACACCCAACAAGCGTCGGCTGTTGGCGTAATCGGTTTGCACGTCGTGACCGTGAACCAAAACCCGGCCTTCGCTGGCTTTGGCAAGCCCCGCCAAAATGCTGATGAGCGTGGTTTTACCAGCACCGTTGGGGCCGAGCAGGCCAAAGAATTCCCCCTCTTCAATGTCAAAGCTGACGTTGTTGAGTGCCTTGAACGGCTGACTGCCAGTCGATTTGGCAGGGAATGTTTTGGAAACAGATTGAAAAGAGATGGCGGGCATGAGCCCCCTATTTTACGGCTATGCGCTTTCGACCAAGAGCTCTGAAACACCATAAAGCATGGCCAATTCGCGTAATTTGGGCGGGAACTGCTTGAATTTCAAGGTTTTGGTCAAACTTTGGGCTTCACGGCGGCATCCCAGCAACACGGCCAAGGCTGAGGAGTCGAAATTGGCCAACTGACTCGCCTCAATTTCTACCTGGTCATTTGGGCTGTTGCGAATTTGTGCCTGGAGCTGCGCCAAGCAAGTGGCAGCTGTTCCATGGCGCAAATCGGTGGGCAAGATGAGGCGTGCGCTTGTCATTCTGTGGCGTTGAGCAGATTAGGCTTTTTTGGCGTTGGATTTGTTGCGCTCAGACAGGCTTTTGATCAAGCCATCGACACCCCCTGCATTGATTTCCTTGGAGAACTGCGAGCGGTAGTTTTCGACCAGCCAAATGCCAAGGACATTCAGGTCAAAAATCTTCCAGCCAGCGCCTTCACCTGGCGTTTTTTCTAAACGGTAGTCCAGTTGAATTGGCTCGCCCTTGCCTTTGATTTCAGTTTGAACGACCAAGTTTTTGTCATCTGTTGCACCGCGCAAGGGTTTGACTTCAATCAATTGGTCACTGATTTGACTGAGTGCGCCAGAGTATGTGCGAATGAGCAAAAGCTTGAACTCTTCTTGCAGCCGGTCTTGCTGCTCGGGCGTGGCTTTGCGCCAGCCAGGACCGGTGGCCAAAGCGGTCATGCGACGGAAATTGACGTGTTGCATCAATTTGCTGTCGACCAATTGCATGATTTTGTTGATGTCGCCGGCTTTGATGCTTTTGTCAGTGCGCACCGCATCCAAGGTTTCGTTAGAAATGCGTTTAACAAAGGCATCGGGCGCTTCATCAGCGGCCATGGCAGTGCCCATGCCGGCTCCAAGCAACATGCCAAATGCCATGAAAACTTGAACGAAAAATGAGAAAAATTTGCGAGTCATAGGTTTACATCATAAAGAGCGTCTTGCTCTTTAACGCGCGAGGTTGCAAAAAGTTGATTAAACCACTTGCCAGAATACAAATGAAAGACAAGGTATTTGAAGATTCTGTCCTAATTTGGCGCAGCAGGTGTCGCGGGGGCTTTGGGCAATTTGGCGGGTTGATTGGGTGCCACCATAGGTACAGGCTGATCGGGGTCTTCGAAGTCGTCCATCATGGGCGGGTTGCCATCGTAGATGTCATTCAACCTTTTTTGCAGGAATGCATCGCGGGTAAAGGTGTAGGGGTCCAAAGAAGCCTGCTTGACCGCATCTGACAAAGACAAATAACGCTCGCGTTTGTCGGTGAGGCGCAGAATGGTCAAAGTGTTGCGGACACCAATGTCAGCGACCTGCTGGTTCACGTCGGTCTTACTGTCCACCCAGAGGCCAAAACTGTCGCGCACGGTAGACGGGCCAAAGAAGGGCAACACCACATAGGGGCCAGATGACACCCCCCAAAAAGCCATGGTCTGACCAAAATCTTCTTTGTGCTTGTCAATTTTGAATTCAGAGGCCCAATCGATGATGCCTCCCAGACCCAAGGTGGTATTGATGGCCACTCGCATGGCATTGCGAGAAGCCGCCTCCAATTTCAACTGCGCCAAGCTGTTGAAGACGGACATGACATCGCTTTGGTTGCTGAAAAAATTGCTGATGCCTTTGCGCACCACAGTGGGCAATGCTTGGCCATAAATGATTGCCACAGGACGCAACACCAAATCGTCTGCCACATCATTGAAGGCGGTCACTTTACGGTTGATGGGCTCTAGGGGGTCTGAAGGATCAGGACCGTGCAAAGAAGCGCAACCTTGCAACAGCAACAAAAGCACCATCCCCAATGCTAGACGCCACTTCAACAGCATCATTTGCTTCCAGCGCTAGGCGCGGCAGGATCGGCAGCCTTGCTGTACAAAAATTGGCTGATCAAATTCTCGAGCACCACCGCAGATTGGGTGGAACCGATGCTGTCACCCGCCACCAAATTCTTTTCATCTGCACCGGCCAAAATACCCACATATTGCTCACCCAGCAAACCACTGGTGAGGATTTTCAAAGAACTGTCTTTGGGAAATGCGTACCTGTTTTGCAAAGCCAAGCTGACCTTGGCTTGGTAGCTTTCGTCGTCAAATTGAATGTTTTCGACACGGCCCACCACCACGCCTGCACTTTTGACGGCGGCACCTTTTTTCAGGCCACCAATGTTGTCAAACTTAGCGGTAACGGTGTAATCCTTGCTCCAATTGAATTGCAACAAATTGGCCGACTTCAGTGCAAGGAAAAGCACAGCCGCCAAACCAATCAACACAAACAAGCCTACCCAAACATCATTTTTTGAACGTTGCATCACGTCCTCCTTAAATGCTGAACATCATCACGGTGAGAATGAAGTCCAGACCCAAAACTGACAACGAAGAAATCACAACACTGCGGGTGGTGGCTGAAGCCACGCCCTCGGGCGTGGGCTGCGCCACATACCCTTGAAGCAAAGCAATGAACGTCACCGCCACCCCAAACACCAAGCTTTTGATCATGCCATTGCCAACGTCTTTGAAGACGTCGACGCCATTTTGCATTTGACTCCAAAAGGCACCCGCATCCACACCAATCAACAAAACGCCCACGGCATAACCGCCCAAAATACCCACAGCACTGAACACGGCTGTGAGGAGAGGTAAGGCAATGATGCCACCCCATAAGCGGGGCGCCAAAATGCGCAACTTGGGATCGACCGCCATCATCTCAAGCGCTGTCAATTGCTCGCCTGCACGCATCAAACCAATTTCAGCCGTGATCGACGCACCCGCACGTCCCGCAAACAAAAGGGCTGCGACCACGGGCCCCAACTCACGGACCAAGCTGAGTGCCACCAACAAGCCCAGCGCATCTGCTGCACCGTAGCGCTGTAAGGTGTAATAACCCTGTAAGCCCAATACAAAACCGACAAACAAACCTGAGACCGTGATGATGGCCAAGGAGTAGTTGCCTAAAAAATGAACTTGGTCTCTGACCAAAGCAAAACGCTTGAGGCACGCACCCGACAGCATGACCAGTTGCGCAAACAGTCTGGCGCCGTAGCCCCAATCGGCCAAGGCCTTGCGGACCGCAAAACCCAACTCGGCAGGATGCAAGATCCCAACTCGGCAGGATGCAAGATCATCATTTGGCAAAACCTCCAAAGTCTTCTGCGACCGTCGAAGCAGGGTAATGGAAGTGCACGGGGCCATCGCTCAACCCATTCACAAATTGGTGAATAAGGGGGTCAGAAGTTAGTCGAAGCTCGGCAGGTGTGCCTTGCGCGGCCACTTTGCCATTGGCCAAAATGACCACATGGTCTGAAATTTGAAAGGTTTCATCCACATCATGCGACACCACCACGCTGGTGATGCCCAAACTGTCGTTCAGCCGTCTGATCAGGCGTGCAGCTGTGCCCAAAGAAATAGGGTCTAAGCCAGCAAAGGGCTCGTCGTACATCATGAGGTCGGGGTCGAGCGCTATGGCACGGGCCAAGGCCACACGACGTCCCATGCCACCTGAAATTTCGGAAGGCTTTAAATTTCTAGCACCACGCAATCCGACAGCATCGAGCTTCATGAGCACAATGTCTCGAATCATCTGCTCAGACATTTGGGTATGCTCTCTTAAAGGAAACGCCACGTTGTCAAATACATTCATATCGGTGAACAAGGCGCCAAACTGAAACAACATGCCCATGCGTCTGCGTGCTGCATAGAGTTGCTCAGTGTTCATTTGACCGACGTCCAGTCCATCAAATGTGAGCTGTCCTTTTTGCGCTTTGTATTGGCCCCCAATCAGACGCAAGACCGTGGTTTTTCCGCCGCCCGATACGCCCATCAGGGCCGTGACCTTGCCACGCGGAATGCCAAACGAAATGTCATTCAAGATGACACGATCCCCATAGCCGAAGCTGAGGTTTTTGAGTTCAACCAGCAGTGGAGAGTTGGGCAAGGTCATGTGTCAAAAAACAAAAGCCGGGGTCGCCGGCTTTTGAAGGATAAGGCGTTCAGGTTAAGTTTCTGTGAAGCGTTTGGCGTTTCAGTCTCTTAACCTGTCTGCAGTCATTTTAGCGGGGTAAGTCGCTGGTTCCCATTAAGAACTCGTCAATTGAGCGGGCGGCTTGGCGGCCTTCCCGAATGGCCCAAACCACCAAGGACTGGCCACGGCGCATATCGCCAGCGGCAAACACCTTGGGCACGTTGGTGGCATAACCGCCGGTGAAGTCTGTTGTGGCCTTGGCGTTACCGCGGTTGTCTTTCTCCACACCAAAGGCGTCCAAGATGGTGGCCACGGGGTTCACAAAGCCCATGGCCAAGAACACCATGTCGGCGGGATAAGTCTTTTCTGTACCAGGCACATTGACCAATTTGCCGTCTTTGAATTCCACTTCCACGGTTTTGAGGCCGGTCACTTTGCCTTTTTCGCCAATGAATTCTTGGGTCGAAATGGCAAATTCGCGGGTGCAACCTTCTTCGTGGCTAGAACTGGTGCGCAATTTGAGGGGCCAGTAAGGCCATGTCAAAGGACGGTTTTCTTCTTCGGGGGGCTGTGGCATCACTTCAAACTGTGTGACGCTCTTGGCGCCATGGCGGTTCGAAGTACCGACGCAATCGCTGCCGGTGTCGCCGCCGCCAATCACAATCACGTGCTTGCCGTCAGCGCGCAGCTGGTCTTTGAGCTTGTCGCCCGCGTTCACTTTGTTTTGCTGTGGCAAGAATTCCATCGCAAAGTGAATGCCTGCCAAATCACGGCCAGGCACGTTCAA
>JBEDKQ010000095.1:0-11383 GCA_041172085.1 Pseudomonadota bacterium
TCGGGGTTGGAATACAGCGAGTGGGTTACCAAGTGGAGCAGCTGCGCTACTTCGGCCTGAAAGGCATGGGTCTTTTTTGTCATTTTCAAATCGATACAAAGCGGTTAAAGAGAAAGCTTGCCCTTTTTTTCCAGGGCAAAACAGGGCCTGAGTGACCCACCACCCCCAGAATTGGGGATGGGTTTTGAAATTTCAAGGGGATTTGGAATTTAGCGGGCTTGGGCGCCCACTTCCTTGTTCCAGCGGTCGAGCAGACGTTTGCGCTCGGCGGCTTTTCCATACTTCTCAAAGTCGTACTTGATCAGGCGGACGTCGTCTAGGGTGGGGATGCGCGGGTCGGGCTTGAAGGTCTTGTTGGCAGGGAATTGCAAGCTGCCGGCCATGCCGCCAATCTTTTGACCCTCAGCGCTCATCAGCCAGTCGTAGTATTGTTTGGCGGCTGCTGCGTTGCGGGCGCCTTTGATCAAGGCAATGCCGCCAATTTCGTAGCTGGTGCCTTCGCAGGGTGCGCCAGACTGCACGGGGTACTTGTTGTGTTTCCAGAGGTCAAAGCCAAACATGAAGCTTACGCCCACGGCCACTTCGCCCTTGGCCACATTGGGGGCTTGGGCCGTACCGCTGCGGGTGTACTGCGTGATGTTGGCATTGAGTTTTTTCATGTACTCAAAGGCCGCCTCTTCGCCCATCAACTGAACCAAGCCTGCCAAGATGGTGTAGGCCGTGCCGCTGGAAGCAGGGTGTGAAATTTCAATCTCGCCTTTGTAGATGGGCTTGATCAAATCAGACCAACATTTGGGCGCAGGCAAGTTTTTCTTTTTCAAAACTTCGGTGTTCCAGCCAAAACCAATGGCGCTGGTGTAAAAGCCGCCCACTTTGTTTTCGGTCATGGCATATTGGCGAACACTCCAGCCATAGAGGTCGTTGATGTAGGCGGGGCGATAGGGTGTCAACAAACCTATTTCAGCGGCTTGTAAAAAAGGATCGCCAGTGCCGCCCCACCAAATGTCAGTTTTCGGGTTGGCCGCTTCTGCGCGAATTTGCGCCAAAGCTTCGCCGGTGGCTTTGCGAGTTTGCAGCACCGTGACGCCTGTGGCTTTGGTAAAGGCTTGCGCTGCCATTTCACACCAGCTTTGATCGGTGCTGCAAATGGCATTGACGGTGCCCGTCTGCGCCGCGCTGGTAAAGGCGCTGCTGAACATGCACAAACTCAATGCAATTTTCCAAGGCTTGAACAGAGGTGTTGTGATCATTTTTCTCCTAACGGAAGTCATCATCAAGGCAGGTATTTAAAAAGATTCTTTAGGGCCTAAATAGCGCCACTGGCCGACAGGCAATGCCCCCAAATGAACGCGACCCATGCGGATGCGCTTGAGGCCCACCACTTTCAATCCCACCTGTTCGCACATGCGGCGGATCTGACGTTTTTTGCCTTCTTTCAAGACAAAGCGAAGTTGCTCAGGATTCTGCCATTCCACTTGCGCGGGCTTGAGGGGCTTGCCGTCCAAACTCAAGCCATGGCGTAAGCGTTGCATTTGTGCCGCTGGAAAGTGCGCTTGCACGTTGAGGGCAATGTCGCCTTGCGGGCCGCTGCATGTGACGCGAACCAAATACTCTTTTTCCATGTCCGAGTCTTCGCCAATCAATTGACGTGCCACGCGGCCATCTTGCGTCATGACCAACAAGCCCACTGAATCAATGTCCAAACGGCCTGCGGGTGCCAGGCCTTTAAATTGTGCGGGGCTGAACTTGATGCGTGTGGTGTCGCCAGACCATTGGTTGCGCGCTTGAAACAACACCATGGCCGGTTCGTGGCCATCCTCCGCTTGGCCGCTGACATAGCCCATGGGTTTGTGCAGCAGCACCGTCACTTGTTGTTCTTGTTGGACTTGTGCGGCGCGCTCGACCGTGATGCGATCGGCCGAGCCCACTTGCATCCCCATCTCGGCCACTTTGTCGTTGACCAAGACCCAGCCTTGTTCAATCCAAGCGTCGGCTTCTCGGCGTGAGCACAAGCCCAACTCTGCCATGCGCTTGTTCAATCGCACTGTGGTTGCCCCAGAGGCACCAGGGTGCGCAGCAGACACAGCGTTGGCGGGTCGAGGCGCGCGCGTAAAAGTGGGTTTGACAGGTGGCTGGTTCATAAGTTTGTTTCTTTGATCTGATTGTCCTTGTTTCTGCGGTCAATCATCCGGGTGCGAAGACCTTGTAGATCCAAAATTCGCAAGCCGCCATATTCCACCCTGATCAGTTCTTCTTCTTGGAGGTGGATCAAGGCCTCGTTCACGCGTTGTCTTGACAGGCCAACCAAGTAAGCCAGCTCTTGTTGGGTAATGCGCAGCAAATCGCCCACACCCGAAAACAGAACAGGGTTGAACAGGGCTGCCAAATTGCGTGCCACCCGTAAATCGGGGTTGTTCAATCGGTCAAACTCGCGCGCGGCGATGAATTGCGCCAACCGCTCGTTGAGTTGGTTCATCACAAATCGGTTGAAGCCCAACGAGTTGTCGATCAGCCAATGGAAAGTTTCCAAAGGCAAGCCCGCCACCACACTGGCCCGCAAGGCTTGAATGTTGTAGCGGTAAACCTCGCGTTTCAGGGCTGTGCCTTCTCCAAACCAACCCCCTGGCGGAACACCGGTGAAGGTCATGGTTTGACCATCTTCGTTGTCGCTGCTCATTTTCAAGAGACCCGATACCGTGCCAAACCAATACGTGACAGGCCTGCCAACGCGGCACACGTAGTCGCCTTTTTGGGCATCGCCCACACGCAAAGCATTGACAGCCCTGTCCCGCTCTTTAGGCAACAGCAAAGGCAACCAGGGAATGTTGTCCAGTTCCGCGTCTGTGGGGGGGCGTCTTCTTTGATGCAGATCAGAAGTCATGTCAACTTGGTGTAAGACGTTGATAATCCTAGGGAAACTCCTAGGGGGTCCGTTGCAACATTGTCGTCGAAACGACAACTTGACGTCAAATGCAAGTCTAGCATTCAGTCCAAGAATTCAATAAGCCGCTCTGAATGCAGAGGGGCGGAGATTTAACAGGGACCCGTATGCAGACGACCTTTCCAAAATTGCTGCTCAAGCACGCCGCTGAGCGCCCCCAGGCGCCGGCCATGCGCGAAAAAGAATATGGCATTTGGCAAACCATCAACTGGCAAGACATGGCCAGCATGGTCACTCACATGGCGTGTGGCCTGCACCAAGCAGGCTTGAAGCGTGGTGAACACATGATTGTGGTGGGCTCCAACCGTCCTCGCCTTTACGCCACCATGCTGGCGGCGCAATCTTTAGGTGCCATTCCAGTGCCCCTTTACCAAGATGCTGTGGCCGCGGAATGTGTATTTCCCATGACCAATGCCGAAGTGCGTTTGTGCGTGGTGGAAGACCAAGAGCAGGTCGACAAAATGTTGGAGGTGCGAGAGTCTTACCCCGCATTGGCACACATCTATTACGACGACCCACGGGGTTTGCGCAAATACGACGAGCCTGGTTTGGGCTCGGTTGATGAACTGTTGGCGACTGGCGAAGCGTTTGCCAAACAGCACCCTGGCTTTTTCAAAGAGCAAGTGGACTTGGGGACCAAAGAAGATGTGGCCGCCATGTTCTTCACCTCGGGCACCACAGGCAACCCCAAAGGTGTGGTGCACACACATGGCACCTTGATCGACCGCGCGCAAGCAGGAGCAGAGTTTGATCGTCTGACGTCCAACGAAGACGTCTTGGCCTATTTGCCACCCGCTTGGATTGGTCAAAATATTTTCAGCTATGCACAGTGGTTGGTGGCTGGCTATGTTGTCAATTGTCCCGAGTCGGCTGCCACTGTCACCATCGACTTGAAAGAGATTGGTCCTACTTATTACTTTGCACCACCGCGCGTCTTTGAAGGCATGCTCACCAGTGTGAGCATTCGCATGGAAGACGCCAGCAGCCTCAAGCGCAACATGTACAAGTATTTCATGCGGCTGGCCAAAGAAGTTGGCCCCAAGCGCATGGATGGCGATGCCATCGGCTTGTTCAACAGTCTGATGTATGGCCTCGGCAACTTGTTGGTCTACGGCCCTCTGCGCAACAACTTGGGCTTTAGCCGTGTGCGCGTGGCTTACACCGCGGGTGAAGCCATTGGCCCCGACCTTTTCACCTTCTACCGATCTATTGGCGTCAACTTGAAGCAGCTGTATGGCTCCACCGAAACCGCCGTGTTTGTGTGCTTGCAACCCGACAACCAAGCACGCGCCGACACCGTCGGTGTACCCTGCCGAGGTGTTGAAATTAAGGTGGCCGATAACGGCGAGATCTTGGTGAAATCGCCAGGCTTGCTCAAAGGCTATTACAAAAATCCAGAGGCCACCGCCGAAGTGTTGACGGCCGATGGTTGGTATCACACCAGCGATGCCGGCTTCTTAGACAGCCATGGCCATTTGAAAATCATTGACCGCGTCAAAGACGTGGGCCGCATCAAAGGCGGCCGCAACGATGGCGCCATGTTTGCACCCAAATACGTCGAGAACAAACTCAAGTTCTTCCCGCACATCAAAGAAGTGGTGGCCTATGGCGACCAGCGCGAAAAAGTGTGCGTCATGATCAACATCGATTTTGATGCGGTGGGCAATTGGGCCGAGCGTCGCAATTTGCCATACGCAGGGTATACCGATTTGGCACAAAAACCTGAGGTGTACGACTTGATCAAAGACTGTGTCGAGCAAGTCAATGCTGATTTGGCCGAAGACGATTTGTTGGCGGGTAGCCAGGTCAGCCGCTTCTTGGTCTTGCACAAAGAGTTGGACGCTGACGACGGCGAACTAACGCGCACCAACAAAGTTCGCCGAGGCTTTATTGCCGAGAAATACCTGCCCTTGGTCGACGCGCTCTACGGCGGCTTGACCACCCAGTTCATTGAAACGGTTGTGAAATTTGAAGATGGCCGAACTGGCAGTGTCAGCGCCACCTTGAAAATTTCAGATGCCAAAACATTTGCCCCTGTGAAGGCTGCAGCATGACAAAACAAATTGGCGACGTCATTCTCGACGTTCAAAACATCAGCCTCCGATTTGGTGGCGTGAAAGCGCTGACAGACATTTCGTTCAATGTCAAAGAACATGAAATTCGGGCCATCATTGGCCCCAATGGCGCTGGCAAAAGCTCCATGCTGAACTGCATCAATGGTGTGTACACACCCCAAGAAGGCAGCATCACATTCCGTGGCCAAACCTTCGATCACATGAACAGCCGCCAAGTGGCCGAGATGGGCGTGGCCCGGACCTTCCAAAACTTGGCTTTGTTCAAGGGCATGAGCGTGATCGACAACATCATGACAGGCCGCAACTTGCGCATGAAGAGCAACATCTTGTTGCAAGCCTTGCGCATTGGCCCTGCTGAAAACGAAGAGATCAAACACCGCGAACGCGTGGAGGAGATCATCGACTTTTTGGAAATTCAAGCCTATCGCAAAACCCCTGTGGGCCAGTTGCCCTATGGTTTGCAAAAGCGTGTTGACTTGGGACGCGCCTTGGCCATGGAGCCACAAGTCTTGTTGCTCGACGAACCGATGGCCGGTATGAACGTCGAAGAAAAACAAGACATGTGCCGTTTTATTTTGGATGTGAACGACGAGTTCGGTTGCACCATCGTTTTGATTGAACACGACATGGGCGTGGTGATGGACATCTCCGACCGCGTGGTGGTGCTCGACTATGGCAAAAAAATTGGCGACGGCACGCCCGAAGAAGTTCGCAACAACGAAGAAGTGATCAGCGCCTATTTGGGCACTTCACACTAAGCACAAGGACAGCAAAATGGGATTTTTTCTTGAAACCTTGATTGGCGGCCTGATGGCCGGCATGCTCTATTCCTTGGTGGCCTTGGGCTTCGTGCTCATTTACAAAGCCTCGGGTGTGTTTAACTTTGCGCAAGGCGCCATGGTGCTGTTTGCAGCGTTGGCCATGGCTCGTTTTGCAGAATGGATTCCCGCCTACACAGGCATTGGTAGTCCTGTGGCGGCCAACCTTATTGCATTCGTGTTGGCGGCAGGCGTGATGTTCATTGTGGCCTGGGTCATTGAATATCTGGTGTTGCGCCATTTGGTCAACCAAGAGGGCACCACCTTGCTCATGGCCACTTTGGGCATTACGTATTTCTTAGATGGTGTGGGCCAAACCATCTTTGGCAGCGACATTTACAAAATTGACATTGGCATGCCCAAAGAGCCTTTGATGGCTTTTGAGAAAACCTTTGATGGCGGCATCTTGATCAACCAAGAAGACATGGTGGCGGCAGTCATGGCGGCGGTGTTGGTTGCTGGGCTGAGTTTGTTCTTCCAAAAAACCACCACAGGCCGTGCCTTGCGCGCCGTGGCGGACGATCATCAAGCCGCGCAGTCCATTGGTATTCCCTTGAACCGCATTTGGGTCATTGTTTGGTGTGTGGCGGGCATTGTGGCTTTGGTGGCCGGCATGATTTGGGGTTCCAAGTTGGGCGTTCAATTTTCGCTGTCAACCGTCGCCTTGCGCGCACTGCCCGTGGTTATTTTGGGCGGTTTGACCTCCGTGCCTGGCGCCATCATTGGTGGCCTCATCATTGGTGTGGGCGAGAAGTTGTCCGAAGTTTTCTTGGGCCCTTATGTGGGTGGTGGCATTGAAATTTGGTTTGCCTATGTGCTGGCCTTGGGTTTCTTGCTCGTCCGTCCTCAAGGTTTGTTTGGTGAAAAGATCATCGATCGTGTTTAACAAATAACGCATCAACCGAACCTTCACGATCTCAGAAAGAATTTATGTTTTACAGAGAAAACGGTCAATTCAAAACCAGCTACAAAGCTGACCAACAAATCTTTCCCATTGGACAAGATCGTTGGGGTGTATTGCTGATCATCGCATTTGCATTTCTCGCTGTGCCTTTCTTGGCCGACGAATACATGATGCGCGCCATCCTGATTCCCTTCCTCATTTTGTCGCTGGCTGCATTGGGTGTGAACATCTTGGTGGGCTATTGCGGTCAGATCTCGTTGGGCTCTGGCGCTTTCATGGCGGTGGGTGCGTATGCGGCCTTTAATTGCTGGGTGCGTTTAGAAGGTATTCCTTTGATTGCGGCCTTGCTGGTGGGCGGTTTTTTTGCAACCTTGGTGGGTATCTTTTTTGGTATTCCCAGTTTGCGTGTGAAGGGCTTGTACTTGTCGGTGGCCACATTGGCTGCGCAGTTCTTCTGCGACTGGGCGTTCTTGCGCATCAAGTGGTTTACCAACGATTCAGCTTCTGGCACCGCGTCTGTGGCCAATCTCACAGCTTTTGGTTTTGACGTGGTCACGCCCTATCAAAAATACATTTTTTGCCTAAGCATCTTGGTGGTGTTTGGTGTGTTGGCCAAGAACTTGGTACGCGGCGCCATTGGCCGTGAATGGATGGCCATTCGCGACATGGACGTGGCGGCTGCGGTCATTGGTATTCGCCCCATGTATGCCAAGCTCAGCGCGTTTGCGGTCAGCTCTTTCATCGTGGGTGTGGCGGGTGCATTGTGGGCATTCATTCACTTGGGCTCATGGGAGCCAGCAGCTTTCTCAGTCGACCGTTCATTCCAACTGTTGTTCATGGTCATTTTGGGCGGCATGGGCTCCATCATGGGCAGCTTCTTTGGTGCAGCCTTCATTGTGATTTTGCCGATTGCCATCAACCTTGTTTTGCCAGTGCTCGGTTCATTGGTGGGGGTTGAGGTCAGCACGGCTGCGTTGACGCACGCAGAACAAATTATTTTTGGCGCTTTGATTGTGTGGTTCTTGATTGTGGAACCCCACGGCTTGGCCAAATTGTGGAGTGTGGGCAAGCAAAAAATGCGTGTCTGGCCTTTCCCTCACTGAGTTCATTGCAGATATCAATCTAAGTTTTTTCACTGCTTCTTTTAATTTTTCAACAGGAGACAAACCATGAAGCTTCGTCAACTCGTTCTCGCTGCATCGGTGGTGGCTGCGGCTGCTTCCAGCGCATTGGTCAGCACTGCTGCCTATGCACAAGCCAAAGAACAATTCTTCCCCGTGCTGCCCTACCGTACAGGTGCTTATGCGCCTAACGGTGTGCCATGGGCCAACGGCTATGCCGACTACCTCAAGTTGATCAATGCCCGCGATGGCGGCATCAACGGCGTGAAGATCACTTTCGAAGAGTGCGACACAGCCTACGCCACCGACCGCGGTGTTGAATGCTACGAGCGCCTCAAAGGCAAAGCACAAGGCGGTATCTTCCAGCCCTTGTCAACCGGCATCACATTCGCTTTGACTGAAAAAGCACCGGCCGACAAGAACCCCTTGATCACTGGCGGCTATGGTCGTTCAGAGTCTAGCGACGGTGGTGTGTTCAAGTGGAACTTCCCCTTGCAAGGTACTTACTGGTCTGGCGCTGACATCATCATGCAGCACCTCACCAAAAAAGAAAACGGCAACTTGAAGGGCAAAAAGATTGCCTTGGTCTATCACGACAGCCCTTACGGCAAAGAGCCAATTCCCTTGTTGCAAGAGCGCGCCAAGATGCAAGGTTATGACTTGCAGTTGTTGCCTGTAACAGCACCTGGCGTGGAGCAAAAAGCCACGTGGTTGCAAATTCGCCAATCCCGCCCCGACTACGTTTTGTTGTGGGGTTGGGGTGTGATGAACTCTGCCGCTTTGAAAGAAGCGGTGGCCACGGGCTATCCCCGCGACAAGATGTATGGCGTATGGTGGTCTGCTGCTGAACCCGACGTCAAAGACGTGGGTGAAGCTGCCAAAGGTTACTCCGGCTTGGTGGCCACGGGCCCTGGCGGCAAAGTGTTAGATGACATCAAAAAGCACGTTCATGACAAAAAGCAAGGCACTGGCCCCGCTGACGAAGTGGGTACCACTTTGTACAACCGCGGCATGGTGAGTGCTGCCTTGGCCGTTGAAGGTGTGCGCGCTGCACAAGACCGCTTTGGCAAGGGCAAGGTGATGAATGGCGACCAAATCCGTTGGGGTCTGGAAAACCTGAACATGGACGACAAAGCCTTGAAGAAGTTGGGCCTTGACACGGTCATGAAGCCTCTGAGCACTTCTTGCCTCGATCACGAAGGTTCACGCACCGCGCGCATGCACACATGGGACGGCAAGAAATGGAATTACAGCTCTGACTGGATCGAAGCTGACACGACCATCATCAAGCCTCTCGTGAAGCAATTTGCTGACAAGTACGCCGCAGAGAAAAAACTGACACGCCGCACACCAGCGGACTGCCAGTCTTAATCTGAGCCTAGAGCGGGTGGCGTTGCAATGCATGCCGCCCCTCTTCTTCAAACTTGCGTGCAGGTTTGAGGTGGAGTTTCAAATTCATTGAGCAGGGTCATCATGGACGCTAAAAATATTGTTCTCAACGCATCTTGGTTTTAAAAGGCGTGTCTTTGCAAGTACCGCAAGGCAGCATTGTTGCTTTGCTGGGCGGCAATGGCGCCGGCAAAACCACCACCTTGCGTGCGGTTTCAAATTTGTTGCAAGGCGAGCGTGGTGCGGTGACCAAAGGTTCGATTGAATTGCGGGGTGAGCGCATTGAAAACTTAACACCTGCAGATTTGGTTCAGCGCGGTGTGGTGCAGGTCATGGAAGGCCGTCACTGCTTTGCCCACTTGACCATTGAAGAGAACTTGCTCACAGGCTCTTACACGCGCAAAGACAAAGGCGAAATTGCAGCCAATTTAGAAAAAGTCTACAACTATTTCCCGCGTCTCAAAACGCGTCGCACTTCACAAGCGGCATACACCTCGGGTGGCGAGCAACAAATGTGTGCCATTGGCCGTGCCATCATGACCAACCCCAGCATGGTGTTGCTCGACGAACCCTCCATGGGCTTGGCGCCTCAAATTGTGGAAGAAGTTTTCAACATCGTGCGCGACTTGAACACCAAAGAAAAAGTGACCTTCTTGTTGGCCGAGCAAAACACCAACATGGCGCTGAAGTATTCCGACTACGGTTACATCATGGAAAGTGGCCGCATTGTGATGGATGGCGTTGCCAAAGATCTGGCCAGCAACGAAGACGTGAAAGAGTTTTACCTGGGCATGGGTGGTGGCGAGCGCAAGAGCTTCAAAGATGTGAAGAGCTACAAACGCCGTAAGCGGTGGTTGGCTTAAATCATCCAAACAGATTCAAAGGATTTTTATGAAGACGCACATGGATGCATTGGAAACGCGCGCGCCTGCAGAGCGCGAGGCTGCACTTTTGGCGGCTTTGCCTGCGCAAATTGCACATGCCCAAAAATATGCACCGGCCTTTGCCGATGCATTGAAAGGCATCAACGCAGCCGACATCAACACGCGCGCTGCCTTGGCCAAGTTGCCAGTCGTTCGCAAATACGAGCTGCTTGAAAAACAAAAAGCCTCGCGCGCCGCTGGCGGCAGCGTGTTTGGTGGTTTCAGTGCCGTTGCGTTTGGCAAGAACATGCCCCGCGTGTTCTCCAGTCCGGGTCCAATTTACGAACCCGAAGGCGCGCGCGCCGATTACTGGCGCATGGCCCGTGCCATTTCGGCTGCAGGTTTTAAATCGGGTGAACTGATTCACAACTGCTTTAGCTACCACTTCACACCCGCGGGCTCCATGATGGAAACAGGCGCGCACGCGCTGGGTTGCAGCGTGTTCCCTGGTGGCATTGGCCAAACAGAACAACAAGTTCAGGCCATGGCCGAGCTGCAGCCAGCAGGCTACATCGGGACCCCCAGCTTCTTGAAAATCATCATCGAGAAAGCCGCCGAAATGGGCGTGTCTTTGCCCTCTGTCAAAAAAGCCTTGGTCTCAGGCGAGGCCTTTCCGCCTAGTCTTCGCGATTGGATGACCGCCAAAGGTGTCGACGCCTATCAGTGCTATGCCACGGCCGATGTCGGCCTCATTGCCTACGAAACCAGCGCACGTCAGGGCTTGGTGGTGGACGAAGGCGTCATTGTAGAAATCGTGCGCCCTGGCACCGGCGATCCTGTTCAAGAGGGTGAAGTAGGTGAGCTGGTCATCACCAGCCTGAACCCAGACTATCCCTTGATTCGATTTGGCACCGGCGATTTGTCGGCCATTCTCAGCGGTGCTTGCCCTACGGGCCGCACCAACCAGCGCATCAAGGGCTGGATGGGCCGTGCCGATCAAACCACCAAAGTGCGCGGTATGTTTGTGCATCCGGGTCAGGTTGCCGAAGTGGTCAAACGTTTTCCCGCTGCCTTGAAGGCCCGATTGGTGGTGCAAGGCGAGATGGCCAACGACAGCATGGCTTTGCATGTCGAAACCCAAGCCGCAGGGACCGGCGAGGCCGAACTCAAAGCCCAAATCGCAGAGGCCATTCGCGACATCACCAAGTTGCGCAGTGATGTGCTGTTGGTCGCGCCAGGCACCTTGGCCAATGATGGCAAAGTGATTGAGGA
>JBEDKQ010000096.1:0-18813 GCA_041172085.1 Pseudomonadota bacterium
CTACAAAGAATTGGGCAATGCAGGCTTGAAGGCCAAAGACGTGCCAGTGGTGGCCTTCTCTGTGGGTGAAGAAGAACTGCGCGGTGTGGACACCAAGCCTTTGGTGGGTCACTTGGCTGCATGGAACTACTTCATGAGCATCAAGAACCCCGCCAACGACGAGTTCACTAAAAAGTGGGCTGCTTATGCCAAGGCCAAGAACATTGCAGGTCACAAAGACAAGCCATTGACCAACGACCCCATGGAAGCCACCTACATTGGCATCAACATGTGGAAGCAAGCGGTTGAAAAAGCCAAGACCACCGATGTGGACAAAGTGATTGCTGCCATGGCGGGTCAAACCTTCACTGCACCTAGCGGTCCACCACTTGCACAAGTCTGTGTTCATTGGCGAAATCAAAGCCGACGGCCAGTTCAACGTGGTTTGGAAAACACCAGGCCCCGTCAAAGCCAAGCCATGGAGCCCTTACATTCCTGGCAACGACACCAAGCCTGACGAACCCGCTAAGAAGTAATTCTTGAAGCTCGTCCTAGAGGAAGGACGATCTAGTCCTTCCTCTTTTTTTTGTATTTCGCAAAGACGAAACATGATTCGATTTAGAACTTGGCCAGTGATATTTATTCTGGTTTCAACACTGGCAATGGCCTTTGTGGCCAGCCCTGCAAAGGCCATGAGCTTGGCAGAGATGAAGGGCTTGGTTGACGGCGACACCGATCAAAGAATTGAAACCCTGAACAAAGTGGTGGCTCAGGGCGATGAAAACACGTTGGTGTTTTTGCAAGCTTTGGCTGACGATGCAGTCAAAGTTGCAGGGGACAAAATTTGGATTGTGCGCGACAGCTTCGGCGCAGGCAAAGCACTCGACCCGCTCACTGGACAAAAACAAGACTTGCCAGCAGATGCGCAAGATGTGGTGAGCAACAACCGCTTTCGCGGCGAAATTGAAACAGCGTTGGCTGCATTGAAATTGTTCAGTGCCGATAAGGGGGTGCGTCAGCAAGCCATCAAGGCATTGCTGAAAGAATCCGATGCCAGCAAGTTGCCCATGCTGAACAAGGCCTTGGCGCAAGAACAAGATGCGGGTCTGAAAAATTTATTGCAATTGGCAAAAGCTGCAGCCCAATTGAACGATGCAGAACCAAGTGTGCGTTTGTCTTCAGCGCAACGCTTGGCTGAAAGTCAAACGCCCGAAACACAATTGCTGTTGAATCAGCGTTTGGCAGAAGAAACAGATGCACAAGTGAAAGCACAGCTCCGAAAATCACTGACGGCCATTGAGGGTGCGTTGAAAAATGGTGAGCGATTGGGTGCTTTGTTCACGGGTGCAAGTTTGGGGTCGATCTTGTTGTTGGTTGCCCTGGGACTGGCCATTACGTATGGCTTGATGGGCGTGATCAACATGGCCCACGGCGAGCTCATGATGATTGGTGCCTACGCAACCTATGTGGTTCAAGTGATTTTCCGTGAATATTTACCGGGCTATTTTGATGCTTACCTGTTGCTTGCAGTGCCATTGTCTTTCTTGGCGTCTGCGCTGGTCGGTGCATTTTTAGAGCGAACAGTACTGCGCCATTTGTATGGTCGTCCTTTGGAATCTTTGTTGGCCACATGGGGCATCAGTTTGATTTTGATGCAGGCGGTGCGTTCATTGTTTGGTGCGCAAAACGTGGGCGTTGAAAACCCCGCCTGGATGAGTGGTGGTATTCAAGTATTGTCAAACTTGACCTTGCCCTACAACCGCTTGGTGATCATTGCCTTTGCGGCTGCAGTGCTGATCGCCATGACATTGGTCATCGGAAAAACACGCTTGGGCTTGTTTGTTCGGGGAGTGACACAAAATCGACCCATGGCCTCCTGCATGGGTGTCAACACTGCACGCATTGATACCTATGCCTTTGCTCTGGGTTCAGGTATTGCGGGTCTCGCGGGTTGTGCATTGAGCCAGGTCGGCAACGTAGGTCCTGACCTGGGTCAAAGTTACATCGTCGATGCCTTTATGGTGGTGGTGTTGGGGGGTGTGGGTCAATTGGCGGGTACTGTCTATGCTGCGCTTGGTTTGGGCTTGGTCAACAAACTCCTTGAGGGCGTGACGGGTGCTGTGCTTGCCAAGATTTGCGTGCTCGTTTTCATCATCATCTTCATTCAAAAACGCCCGCAAGGAATTTTTGCCATGAAGGGTCGGAGCGCGGAGGCTTGAGATGACCAAATTGACAACTTCAAACATTGAATTGCCAGGTCGTGAGCCTTTGTTCACAGGCAAAGGCTGGACAGCCTTTTGGGTGGCGCTGTTGTTCGTAGGCTTGTGTGTGCCACTTATGAACTTGGTCGTGCCCCAAGGCCACTGGTTGCACTTTAGCGATTACGCTGTCAGCCTCATTGGCAAAATCATGTGCTATGCCATTTGCGCATTGGCCATGGATTTGATCTGGGGTTACACCGGCATCTTGTCTTTGGGGCACGGCTTGTTCTTTGCCATTGGCGGTTATGCCATGGGCATGTACCTCATGCGCCAAATTGGCACCGATGGCAACTACAAAAGCAGCTTGCCCGACTTCATGGTTTTTTTGGATTGGAAAGAGTTGCCATGGCACTGGGTGTTGTCCGACAGCTTTGTCGCCACGCTCTTGCTGATTGTTTTGGTGCCTGCTGTGGTGTCGGGGGTGTTTGGTTACTTTGCCTTTCGCTCACGCATCAAAGGGGTCTACTTCTCCATCATCACGCAAGCCATGACCTTTGCGGCCATGCTTTTGTTTTTCCGTAACGAAACTGGCTTTGGCGGTAACAACGGCTTTACCGATTTCAAACGTATCTTGGATTTGCCTTTGGCCACGCCCAACATGCGCATGATTTTGTTTGTCTTAACCGGCTTGACGCTGCTTGGATTTTTCTTAATGGCGCGCTGGCTCGTACGCAGCAAATTTGGTCGTGTGTTGCAGGCCATCCGAGACGCAGAATCGCGCGTGATGTTCTCTGGCTATTCACCACTTCCGTACAAGCTCAGTATCTGGGTCATCTCGGCTGTCATGTGCGGTGTGGCAGGGGCTTTGTACGTGCCGCAAGTGGGCATCATCAACCCGGGCGAGATGAGCCCCGCCAACTCCATTGAAATTGCGGTCTGGGCTGCTGTGGGTGGACGCGGTAGTTTGATTGGCCCTGTGGTGGGCGCCTTCTTGGTGAATGGTGCCAAGAGTTGGCTGACGGTGACAGCGCCAGAGTTTTGGTTGTATTTTTTGGGTGCCTTGTTCATTGCCGTTACCTTGTTCTTGCCACAAGGTGTGGTGGGCTTGATACAGCGTTTGAAAGGAGGTCGCTCATGACCCCTGAACTCATGAAGCAGGGTGCGCAGCGCGTAGCTGTTCATGCACCTGCAAAATACACATCCAGTGCCACAGAATCAGGCGGACGTGACGCCAGTTATGGCCGCATTCACATACCTGGTGAAGTCGATGTATCGCATGGCCGTATCTTGTACTTAGAAGATGTCAGTGTCAGTTTCGACGGCTTCAAGGCCATCAACAAACTGTCGTTGGACATTGCCCCCGGTGAATTGCGTTGCATCATTGGTCCTAATGGCGCGGGCAAAACCACCATGATGGACATCATCACAGGTAAAACGCGACCCGATGAAGGCCAAGTTTTCTTTGGCAGTACCATCGATTTGCTGCGTCACAACGAACCCGAAATTGCGCAATTGGGCATAGGCCGTAAATTTCAAAAGCCTACGGTCTTTGAACAACTGACTGTGTTTGAAAACTTAGAGTTGGCCCTTAAAACACCCAAGGGTGTGAAGGCGTCGATGTTCTTTAAGTTGGATTCAGCCCAGTCCGATCGTTTGGCAGAAGTGCTTCACACCATCCATTTGGACGACTGCGTGCTGACGCAAGCGGGCAATTTAAGCCACGGCCAAAAGCAGTGGCTAGAAATTGGCATGCTGCTGATGCAAGATCCCAAACTCTTGTTGCTGGACGAACCCGTGGCTGGTATGACCGATCATGAAACTGAAAGAACTGCCGAGTTGTTCTTGACCTTGAAGGGCAAGCACTCCCTGATGGTGGTGGAACACGACATGGGCTTTATCAAAACCATCTCCGACATCGTCACGGTGCTGTGCGATGGCTCTGTGCTGGCGCAAGGTACCTTGGACCAAGTGCAGTCTGACGAACGCGTGATTGAAGTTTATTTGGGCCGTTGAGGCGAAGCGATATGAATTTAACGGTCAACAACATTCAGCAGTATTACGGTGGCTCACACATCTTGCGTGACGTGAGTTTGGTCGCCAATCAGGGCGAAGTGACGGTGTTGCTGGGCCGAAACGGCGTGGGCAAAACAACACTTTTGAAATCACTGATGGGCGTTGTGCCCATCAAGAGTGGCGCCGTTGTTTTAGGGACGCAAGACCTTACCAAGGCCACCCCCTACGAACGTGCACGTGCAGGCGTGGGTTATGTGCCGCAAGGTCGCGAAATTTTTGCGCGTCTGACGGTAGAAGAAAATCTGTTGATGGGCTTGGCCACACAACCCGGTGGGACGCCTATTCCAGCCGAACTGTTTGAGCTGTTCCCAGTGCTCAAACAAATGTTGCATCGCCGCGGCGGAGACCTCTCTGGTGGGCAGCAGCAACAATTGGCCATTGCACGTGCGCTTGCTGCCAAACCCAAGTTACTCATTTTGGACGAGCCTACCGAGGGCATTCAACCCAGCATCATCAAAGACATTGGTCGGGTAATACGAAAGTTGGCCGACGAGGGCATGCAAGGTCAACGCATGGCCGTGTTACTGTGCGAGCAGTACTACGACTTTGCCGAAGAATTGGCCGATGCTTATATGGTGATGGAGCGCGGTGAAGTGATTGCCAAAGGTCCTGGCCACGAAATGCAAGCCCAAGGCATTCGCCAATTGGTGGCAATTTAAACGCTCCAAATACGGGGCTGCTCGCTTGGCAACTGCCAGAGGGCATGTCGCCAAGCTGCCCAAACCTGCTTGAGCAAGTCCATGGTGGGCTCTACCAAGGGCGACATGACCCTCATGACAATCACCTGTGGATGCGCGCAACTGATGCCAGCTTGCAATTTGAGGGGGTGGGCTTCAATGATGCTTCTGGCCACCTCTAAGGCGCTTTCTGAGCGATCTGTAGCGATGGGCGAACCGCAGGCAAAGACCAAGCTGGCAAAGCATTTCTGGCCTGCCAAACCCAATGGGCTGTTAAGCCAACGAACATCTCGGCCTTGAATGTTGCCACGTTCTAACCAGACGCCTGGAATTTCGATGTGCTGTTGAAAGTGGCCCTGTTGAAAGGCCAGGTCGGAGGAGGGCAGTCCCAGTGCCGTGACATCCCAAGCGATCAATTCTGCTTTGGGTGCCAGATGAAAAACAGCGCGGTTGGTGGCCTCGCAGTCGTTGTAGGCAATGGCTTCGAGAGGTAACCACTCGAGCCTTGCATGGTCTGCCACATGTGCCTCAAGTTGCTGCAAGGCCGGATGTCCGCCAGACTTGTAAAAACGCGTGGCACCAGGTGTGCTGACCAAACCATGCGCGCCTGTTGCCACACTGACTTGAATGTCCAGCGTATCGCCACCCACCAAACCACCTGGTGGGTGCACCAAAACGTTGTGACAGATGGCGTCGCCTTCTGGGTAGAGACTTTTTAAAACACGAAGCGGGCCCTTGTGCACGTACCTGGCCACTGTGCGTTGAGACTCTAAGGTGTAATCAAGTTGAAGTTCAGCGCGCCAGGTCATGAATTTGTTGCTTTACGGGGAAGACGTTTATTGTCGCGTGATCAGGTGCCAAAGTTGTTTGTCAGTATCGGTTAGGCGACCTGGCTTGGACAAGCTCTGTTCAATTTCTTCTTGGTTGCCCAACAAATTGATTTGCCTGATTTGGCCCAACAGAAATTTATAGTGCTCGACTGCATGATCGGGATTGGCTGCTATTTTATGCAATGGCAAGCCCGACACGTCGTCCATCAGTTCCCGTTCGCGTTTGGCCTTGTCGATCAAGACCTTCACTTCGTCATCGCTTAAGTGCAAACGCTTGGCTTCACCTTTGATGTACAGGGCCTCTTCTTCATCAATCTCACCATCAGACAACATGTCGTAGAGCTTGCTGACCAAAGCTTCGCGGTCCATTTTGAGTTGATCACTGAAGGCTGAAGACAAAAGGGCGGCAGGGATGGCAAAAATACCAATACCGATGAAGGCCAAAACAATGGTCATGGCCCTGCCGGCAGGTGTGATAGGTGAGATGTCACCATACCCGACAGAGGCCAATGTGATGACCGCCCAGTAAATCGATTGTGGAATGTTCTCAAACTTGTCTGGTTGGGCTTCATGCTCAAACAGATAACCCAAACTGGCCGTCATGACGACAAGTAACAACATGATGAAGGCTGAAGCCGCCATCACAGGCCATTCCCGCACAATCACTTTTGACAAAGAGGTGGTTGCACCGGTGTAGCGCGTGAGCTTTAACAGCCTTAGCAAGCGGAAGACCCGCATAAAACGCAAGTCAAACAAGTGATGCAAAAACACTTCTAGGAAGAACGGTGCAATGGCCAGCAGGTCGATGACCGCTGACGTAGATTTGGCCAGCTTCAAGCGGCCAGTTACCGCCTTTTGGTAACCGGGCTCTTCAACGCAAGAATAAAGCCTTAGACAGTATTCCAGCGTAAAAACGCTGACCGCAATGGCATCCAGAATGAGGAATTCAAGGCTAAGCAAATAATGAATGGCATGGACAGATTCCAAAATGACAGCAAGAACCGAAACGATCACCCAGATCACAATGAAGGTGTCAAACATGGTGTGCAAAGTGCCACCGTACTCACTTGGGAAAACCAAGGCATGTACTTTTTGTCTGAAGGTGCGGCCTTGATTGGTTAGCACAAACTCTTTGTAAGCCGGTATCAAAACCCTGAACAACTTCAAAATTCGGAGCAGTCTCAATGACCTTAAGAAACGCAAATCGATGGCTATAAAGGCTTGCAGAAAGAAGGGCAAGATGGCCAGCAAATCGATGATGGCAAAAGGGCTGATGACATAACGACCCCTTGAGAATTTGTGCTTTTTAAATTCCTCATCTTCTGGCGCTAGATAAAAACGCAAAAGGTATTCGACAGAAAAAACTGCCACTGACACCACATCGAAATAATGAAACCAAACTTGGTATTGATCGAAGACCGCTGGAATTTGTTCAAACACCAACGCGAACAAATTGGCCACGATCAAAATACCAATCCAACGGTCAACTGTCTTGTGGTAATTGCCCTCAATGTGTGGATCTAATAACCAAGCATAGAGCCATTGCCGAAAGGGCAAGTCACTCGAAATTTGCGCCTCTTGGTGGCTAAGCAGTCGATCTTCTAAGCTGTGATTTGAGCTGTAATTTGACATGTGCTGGCCCCTTAGAATTCAAATTCATCCACTTTGATGGGGTACCCACCTTTGTCGCAGACGGTGAGTCTCAATGCAATCTTGGTGTCGATGGGGTCTATGTCGGTCAGGGGTGATGCCACGGAAGGGATCGCCGAGCCTGGTGCCGTTGGTACTATCTTTTCAAGAAAGATGGCGCCAAAGGTGCTGGGATCTTTGGGCACACATTTGGCAACAAACTCTATTGGTTTGTGAGTGAATGGGTCTATCAGTTCTTTGAGCTCTTGAATGGGTCTATCAGTTCTTTGAGCTCTTTGACATTTTCCAAGACCTCTTTCATGCAGTCACCCCATCTGCGACGCTCCTCGGCGCTGGCGGCACAACTTTCAATGGCGAAATCTTCTTTCATCCGTGCATCGCTGTTGTCCTTCAACCACGCAACCCAGGCTTCTCCGTTTTGCACGCTTGTTTTGTTCTTGACGCCTTCTTCATAAGACAAAATGCCAACCCAGGCCACAACGGCAAGCATGCACGCCAAAAAAATCAAAAAGAGAACGTCGAAGAAGTTGGGCTTGCCAGAGACGACTGTTGTCGTTGGGGCTGCATTGTTAGGTTTGGCAATATCGGTCATTGAAGAATCCCCACCTTGCAAACGTGTGCGTGTTGCCAACGCGGCAACACAATACACCTGTGCATCGTAAGGAATCGGCTTGAAAGGTCAAGTCTTTAATGACCAAGCCGTCCGCAAACTGAAAGCCCAAACTTATTCGTTGTTGGAACTGCGATGTGCCCAGCCCGTGGTGTGCTTTTCAATGTAGCTAAATAGTTCGTACATCACCATGGCCATGGCCCCAACCACGACAAGCCCAGAGAAGGCCAAACCCATTTGCATGGCAGAACCCGCAGAGATCAGCAGGTAACCAATGCCTTCGTTGGCCGCAGTCATTTCGGACACGGTGGTTCCTACAAACGCCAACGTAATGGCAACCTTCAAGGAACCATAAAAGTAAGGCATGGAGCGGGGCAAGCCCACTTTAACCAATACATCCCAGCGTTTGGCGCCCAACACACGCAGCACGTCTTCGAGTTCGGGCTCGAGGGTGGCCAGGCCAGTGGCAATGTTCACCATGATGGGAAAGAAGCTGATGAGGAAAGCAGTGAGGATGGCGGGGCCAATGCCGATGCCAAACCAAACCACCAAGATGGGAACGAATGCTGCCTTGGGCAGCGCATTAAATGCTGTCATGAGGGGGTAGACCGCAGCGTAGGCCAAGCGAGAGCTGCCAATGACAAAACCCAGCAACACACCCACCACGATGGCAATGCCAAAGCCGGCCATGGTGACCCAATAGGTGCGCCACGCATGGGCCGCAATCACATCACTGAACTCAATGGTTTGCTGAGCAATGCGGTAAGGGCTTGGGAAAATAAATTCAGAGACGTTGAAGACGCTGCACAGGCCTTGCCAAATGAGCAGCGTGAGCACCAACAAAATCCAAGGTGCAGATGTTTCAAGTGTTTTTTTGTTCATAAAGCACCTGCTTATTGGTTGATGACCGCGCCGGCTTTGCGAATGGCGCCAATGTGGCCGCGCAAGTCGTGAACGATGCTGGTGAATTCGGGGGTGTAAGTAACTTCAAGATCGCGTGGTCGAGGCAATTCGATTTCTCGCTTCACGACAAATCGGCCAGGGCTTTTGCTCATCACATACACCGTGTCTGCCAAAAAGACCGATTCGCGCAAATCGTGTGTGACCAAAATGACGTTGAATTTTTGTTCGGTCCACAGGTCACGCAAGATGCACCACAACTCTTCGCGCGTGAAGGCGTCTAGCGCACCAAAGGGCTCATCGAGCAAAAGCATTTTGGGTTCATGAATCAGGGCGCGGCAAATGCTGGCGCGTTGTTGCATGCCGCCAGACAGTTGCCAAGGGAACTTGTCTTCGTAGCCACCCAGGCCCACCGTTTGAAGCAGTTTGCGAGCGCGCTCGACAAATTCAGGCTTGCGTTGTTTGAACTGCGAGCGATAAGGCTCCACAATTTCCAAAGGCAACAAGACATTGTCAAGCGTGGTTCGCCAAGGCAACAAAGACGGTGCTTGAAAGGCCATGCCGCTGATTTTCAAGGGGCCTGTGACGGGTTGACCGTCCACCATGATCTGGCCCTTGCTGGGTTTTTTCAAACCCGTGGTGAGCTTCATGAAGGTGGACTTGCCGCAGCCTGAGGGACCCACAATGGCAATGAATTCGCCTTGCTTGTGAATTCGCCTTGCTTGACTTGCAGGTTGATGTCTTCCACTGCAAAGTGGTTTTGGGCCAACAACTCATCGTTGTAGGCCAACCAAACATTTTGAAAATCAACGAAATTGGGAGTGCTCAAAACAGGCCGCCTTGTTCAATCAGGAAATCAGAAATTACTTCTTGGGTTTAGGCAAGATGTCGAGTTCTTTGGGGCTAGGCAAGAAAGAACCGTTCCAAATGTCGTCAACTTTCACACGTGTTTTGGTGTTGAAAGCGTCAGAGACTTGTGAGGCCATGAGGGACAAGCGTGGGCCATTGATTTGACCAAAGCCTTCTTCGCGAGCCGAAGCGCTGTTGATGACGGTGTCGATGGCCAACTGCAGGCGACGTGTTTCCAACTCAACGTTGATGATGCCGTCACGGGCTTTGACGTCTGCAATGACTGCAGCTGGGTTGTTGATCACGTCCTTGGCACCTTTGGTGAAGGCTGACAAGAAAGCTTTCACAGCAGCTGGATTTTCTTTGATGATTTTGGGTGAGGCGATGATGGCATTGCCGTACAACTTCACGCCAAAGTCTGGGTACTGCATGACCACCACATCGGCAGCTTTCACGCCGCGTGCCTCGATGTTCAACAAGGAGGTGAATGTGAAGCCTGTGATGGCATCGACGTCACCGCGAACCAACATGGTTTCACGCAATGGCGGGTCCATGGCCGTCCAAGCGACGTTGCCAATGCCATTGGCTTTTTGGAAGATGGGGAATGCACGGCGACCTGCATCAAAGACGGGCGCGCCCAATTTTTTGCCTGCCAAATCTGCGGGTGTTTTGATGCCCGATTTTTTGAGTGCCATGACAGAAGCAGGCGTGTTGTTGTAAACCATCATGATGGCCACAGGCTTGTTGGGCACATCTGGATTGTTGGCGTGGAATTCCATCAGGGCGGCCAAGTCGGCAAAGCCAATGTCATAACTGCCAGAGGCGACGCGTGTGACAGCGCCACCAGAGCCGTTGCCTGCATCCACTGCGACGTCCAATTTGGCGTCTTTGAAATAGCCTTTTGCCACAGGTGTGAGGAACAAAGCAGAGGGACCCTCAAAACGCCAGTCGAGTTGGAATTTGATAGGCGTTGTTTGAGCTTGGGCCATGCCCAATGTGCAGGCCGCAATCAATGCCGCGGTGGTTTTCAGCAGGTAACGTTTTTTCATAGGGGCTCCAATTAAAAATGACAAAGAATTTTCAAAATGACAAGCAAATTCAATGCCATTATGAGGGGGCTTGCAGGGCTGTTTGTGTGCCAAACTGTATACAATTTTCGAGAATTTTGCATCAAAAATCTTGATGTGCGCCCCAAATTCGTACTTTAAGCTTGTAAAAGGTCCAAAAGAGTGCGTGAAATGACCTTGGTGGCTTTTCTCAAATCTTCCAAATTCAATCGCTCATCGGCTCTTTTGGCATGGGATTCCAAAACGGTGCGTGGCCCCGCGCCGTATATGACACCCGGGATGCCTTTTTCGACGTACAAGCGAACATCGGTATAGAGGGGCGTGCCCATGGCTGGAATTGGCTCACCAAAAATTTGATTGCCGTGTTGCTGAATGGCATGGACCAAGGGTGCGTTGCCGGCCAAAGGTTTCATGGCGTGGGCCATCAACAATCGTTTGATGTCGATGCTGACTTGCGAATCCTTGGCGCGTCCTTGGTTGAACTCCGCCACGGCTTGGGCAATGACTTGGCGAATGTTGGCTTCTACCTCTTGCGGGTTTTCTTCTGGGATCATGCGACGGTCTAATTTGAAACTGACCGTGCCTGGAACCACATTGGTGTTGGTGCCACCTTCAATGCGACCCACATTCAAATAGGGGTGGTTGATGCCCTCAACCTTGGAAGTAATGGCTTTGTAAAGTTTGTTTTGCGCATACAAGTGGTTCAAGATGTGAACGGCGGCTTGTAAGGCATCCACACCCGTTTCGGGAATGGCCGCGTGGGCCATCTTGCCGTGCACGGTAACTTCCATTTGCAAGCAACCGTTGTGCGCAGTGACCACTTGATAACTGAAACCCGCCGCAATCATCAGGTCAGGCTGGGTATGGCCTTTCTCGAGTAACCAGCCAGGACCTTTTTCACCACCAAATTCTTCGTCGTAGGTGAAGTGCAATTCCACATTGCCTTTGAGGTTCAAGGGCTGTTGATCGCGCAAAGCTTCGACTGCGCGCAATGCGTAAGTAAAGGTTGAAAAATCGCACTTGCTCACCGCAGTGGCGCGACCAAACATCTGTCCATTTTCAATCTGGGCGCCGTAAGGGGGGTGGGTCCAGCCTTCGCCGGGTGGCACCACATCGCCATGGGCATTGAGTGCAATGGTTTTTCCGCCTGGACCGAAGGGTCTGCGCACAATCAGGTTGGTGAGGGATGTGAGGCCATAGGCTTTGACTTCAGCCTCGGGCACAGGAAACTGTTCGGCTTCGTACCCGAATGCTTTTAAAAGCGTTGTGGTTTTTTCAGCGTGTGGTGCATTGTTACCGGGTGGTGTGTCGGTGGGGACTTGAACCAAAGCTTGTAAAAACTTCACTTGCTCGTCAAAGTGGGCGTCGATCCATTGATCAAGTTGTGCGTAGGCGTTTGAAGTCGCAGTCATGAGATATGTGGCTTAGGCCAGTTGGTTCAAAACATGGGTGAAGGCATCCACACACAGTTGAATGTCATCGCTGGTGGTGGATTCGAGAGGGTTGTGGCTGATGCCACTGTTTTCGCCGCGCACAAACAGCATGGCTTGTGGCATGACTTCGTGCAGTTTCATGGCGTCGTGGCCTGCGCCGCTGGGCATCACAAACAAAGGCACGCCCAAATCTTGCACGGCACGTTCCCAGCGTTGCTGCCATTCTGGCGCGCTAGGGGCGGCAGGTGCACGAAGCGTGGCTTCACGTTGGCACACCACACCGCGTCGTTCGCAAATCTGGTCCAAAGCTTTCATCACATCGCGCTCTAGTGCATCGCGTTGTGGGTCTGTGGGTGCACGCATGTCCAAAGAAAACAAGCAGCGTCCAGGCACCACATTGATGGAACCATTGGGCACTTGAAGCTGACCGATGGTGGCCACCGAGTCTCCGTCTGCCGCAGCGCGTTGTTCCATGTAAAGGGCCAACTCCGCAACTGCACAAGCGGCATCGCGACGACGGTCCATGGGGGTTGTACCAGCGTGGCTTGCCATACCCGACATCTCACACAAATAGCGCACGCTGCCATTGATGGAACTGACCACGCCCAAAGGTAAATTCATTTCATTCAGCACAGGGCCTTGCTCAATGTGCACTTCAATGAAGCCCAAGTAGTCTGCTGGATTGCGTTGAATTTTAGGAATGTCTTGCTCGTTCAGGCCAGCCAACTTCATGGCTTCGCGCATGGACACGCCATCTGCATCGACTTGGTCTAGCCATGCGTGGTTGAATTGACCGACCAAAGCGCCAGAGCCTAAGAAAGTGGCTTTGTAGCGTTGGCCTTCTTCTTCTGCAAAAGCCACCACTTCAATCCCAAAGGGCAATCGTTGATGTTTTGAAGCCAGCTGCTTTACGCAAGCGATGGGCACAAAAATACCCAAACGGCCGTCGTATTTGCCGCCGTTGCGCACCGTGTCGTAATGGCTTCCAGTCATCAAGTACTTTGCACCAGTAGTGGCAGGGTGGTAACGCCCCACCACGTTGCCCACCGCATCAACTGCAACCTCGTCAAAGCCAGCAGACTTCATGGTCTGTTGAATGCTGGCACTGCAAGCCAAATGGGCTTGTGTGAGGTATGTCACGGTGAGTTGACCGTTTTCTTTGAAGCCTGGATCGCTGTGTTGGGCCAATGCTTCGTGCCAGTCCCAAACTTCATCGCCCTGTGTTGGGTGACAACCAGTTTTGTCATTGAGGCGAATTTCAACAATGCGGTGAATGTTGCGCAAACATTCCGCCAGTTCAAAATCGGGATGACCTTTCAAGCGGCGCTCAAAGGTGGCCATGATTTGGTGCTTGTTCAGACCCAAGCCTCGCGGCCCGCGCACAGCCAAAATAAAGGGCCATCCAAACTTTTGCTTGTAAGCTGCATTGAGGGCATGGATCTTTTCAAACTCTTCTGGCGTGCAATCTGTGAGGCCCGCCTTGGTTTGCTCGTTGGTCGATTCAGCCGTTAATTCTTTGCGCACCATGGCTTTGCCGGCCAACTCAGGGTGAGCGCGAATCAAGCTTATTTGTGCATCTCTGCCAGCATCGCTCAGGACCTTGGCCATGCAGTGTTTCAGATGTGCCCAAGATGCAAAGGGGCGCATCTTGAGGGCCCCTTCAGCGATCCAAGGCGAATGCTCGTACAAGCCGTCTAGCAGTTGCAAAGCATCAGCGGCTGAGGCCGCGTTGAGTGTGTCTAAGCGAAGCGTCATGGTGTGTAGGGGTGGGTTGATTTCCAATGACGCGCAATGTCTAGGCGTCGGCACACCCATACGTGATCGTGGGCTTGGATGTGATCTAAGAAACGCTGTAAAGCGGTGATGCGACCAGGCCGTCCAAGCAGTCGGCAATGCATGCCGATGCTCATCATCTTGGGACGGTTCAGACCTTGCGGATCGCCTTCTTTGTAAAGGGCATCAAAGGTGTCTTTCATGTATTGAAAGAAGGGGTCGGCGTGTGAGTAACCTTGCGGCAATGCAAAGCGCATGTCGTTGCAATCTAGGGTGTAGGGCACGATCAATTGCGGCGCGATGTGGCCATCGCTTTTTTCAACCTTCATCCAAAAGGGCAGGTCGTCGCCGTAGTAATCGCTGTCATATTCGAAGCCGCCGTAGTCGGCGACCAAGCGACGTGTGCGCGGGCTGTCGCGGCCGGTGTACCAACCCAGTGGCCGCTCACCACTTAGTTTTTGCAAAATGTCCATGGCTTCTGCCATGTGCGCACGTTCTGTGGCCTCGTCAATATTTTGGTAATGAATCCACTTCAAGCCGTGGCATGCGATGTCATAGCCTAGCTCTTGAAATGCGGCCAACACATCTGGGTGTTTTTGCAGCGCTGTGGCCACACCAAAAACGGTTAAGGGTAAGTTGCGTTTTTCAAATTCACGCAACAAACGCCAAACCCCTGCACGTGAACCGTATTCGTAAATGCCTTCCATGCTGATGTGGCGTTCTGGAAAGCTAGCAGGGTTGAACATTTCCGACAGAAATTGCTCAGAGCCAGCATCGCCATGCAGCACAGAGTTTTCACCACCTTCTTCGTAGTTCAGGACAAATTGAACGGCTATGCGCGCTTGGCCAGGCCACTGTGCGTGTGGCGGTGTGCGACCATAGCCTTGAAGGTCGCGCGGGTAGGGTGCAGTAGAGTCGTAAGCAGAATAGGTCATGACAGGGCCAATGAAATGTCGTGTGTTGGAACTTTTTTGTCAAAGCTGAGACTGCTCTCAACAAAGATCAAATGTTCTTCCATGAGTCTTGCGGCCAAATCAGCATCTTTTTTGGCCATGGCTTCCACGATGGCTTCGTGCTCGTGGGCGGAGTGCTGGGCGGCATTTCGAGATTGGTACATCAGGGTGATCAGCGCGCATCGAGAGATAAGTTCGCCCAAAATTTGCGCCAACACGTGGTTGCCCATCAGTTCTGCCATGCGCACATGAAAGTCGCCAAGCAATTCGGTGCGGCCGTGCACATCTTCTTGCGCAACGGCTTCCTTCTCTTGCTTGGTATGGGCTTTTAGCGCGCGAATTCTGGCTGGCGTGATGTCGCGTACAAACTCTCGCGTCATTTGTATTTCGAGCATTCGTCGCACAGCAAAGACTTGTTGCGCTTCGTCAGCAGACGGCGCGGCCACGAAGGCACCTCGCGCAGGTTCCATTCGAATGAGCCTATTTTGAGACAGCTGAAACAAAGCTTGGCGTACCAAAGTTCTGGAGACACCAAAATGGGTGGCCAGTTTTTGCTCGGCCAATTTGGAGCCGGGCATCAGGCGGTGCTCGACAATGGCTTTGGTTAAAGCACTGACAATGGCATGAGTTGATGAGGTTTCCATGAAAGTCATGATAGCTTCAAAAGCCAAAAGTGTATACACTTTCAGTCGACAAGTTATAAGGAAACATCACCATGGGCTTGAGTACACACGTTTTAGACACCATGCACGGCTGTCCCGCTGCGGGGATGCAGGTCAGCCTCTACACCACTGAGGGACAATTTGCCACGCTGGTGAAGTCGTTCAAACTGAATGCCGATGGTCGCAACCCAGACGGCCCTTTGTATGACAATGCCAGCCTGCAAAAGGGTACCTACCGCTTGACGTTTGACGTAGCAGGCTATTTCAAGGCCCGAGGTGTTCAATTGCCAGAACCCTCATTCTTGAACCAGGTCAGCCTAGACTTTGGGGTGGCCAACGTGTCCGAGCACTACCATGTGCCTCTTTTGGTCAGCCCTTGGAGCTATTCCACCTACCGAGGTTCGTGAGTTATCAATTATTTGTGTCTCACATCCCCCGCGAACGATGTGAAATCAATAAAATCAAGCATTGTTTTTGAACCAACCCCCAAATACCCCCATCATGAGCCAAGTGACCAACACTGTGCGTTTTGTGCTTGACGGCAAAATCGTCGAAGCCCAAGGCGTGCGCCGCACCACCACCGTCTTAGATTACCTGCGTGAGCAACTGCATCGCACAGGCACCAAGGAGGGATGCGCGGAAGGTGACTGCGGTGCTTGCGTGGTCATGGTGGGCGATTTGAATGCCAGTGGTCAAGGCGTCGATTACAAAGCGGTCAACAGTTGCATTCAATTGCTGCCTTCACTCGACGGCAAGTCGATTAAAACGGTGGAGAGCTTGAAAAAAGCCGATGGTACTTTGCACCCTGTGCAAAAAGCCATGGTCGACTGCCATGGTTCACAGTGCGGTTTCTGCACACCGGGCATTGTGATGAGTTTGGTCAATTTGGTTCAGGTGAACCCCGCGCCAAAGCGTCAAGAAGTGAGCGACGCCCTCAGTGGTAATTTGTGCCGCTGCACAGGCTATGCACCTATTCTGGATGCCGCCTCCCAGGCTTGTGGCAACAAAGCTGCGCTGAAGCTGGACGACTCGGCCGATGTGCCTTTGCTCAAAGAAATTCAGCGTGCATCTACACCTACCTTGAGTTTGGAAGGCGAGATCATTGTTCAGCCGGTGGTTCGCACCCGCAAAGGCAATGAATTTGTATCTCCAGCCACATTGGCAGAAGTGGCCGAATATCTGGTCAAGCACCCCACGGCCACTTTGCTGGCGGGCAGCACAGAAGTGGGCTTGCAAGTTAACAAGCAATTCTCTAGGCCCGATCACATTGTGTATTTGGGCAATGTGACCGAACTCAAGCAAGTCAAAGATACACCGCAAGCTTGGCACATTGGTGCAGTGGTGTCCCTCACCGAAGTAGAAGCCCTGGTGGTCAAGGCCTATCCAGACTTTGCCGAAGTGCTTCGCCGTTTTGGCTCACCCCCCATTCGTTCTACAGCCACTTTGGCAGGCAATATTGCAAACGGTTCCCCCATTGGCGATTCCATGCCTTGCCTCATGGCCTTGGGCACCACACTCACCTTGCGCCGTGGTGACAAAACACGCACTGTGTCTTTGGACCAGTTTTACACCGGCCAAAAACAAACGGTGTTGCAAGCAGGCGAGTTCATTGAAGCTGTGGTCTTGCCCAAGCCGCAAGCTGGCCAAGTGTTCCGCGCCCACAAAATCAGCAAGCGTTTTGAACAAGACATTTCAGCCACCTGTGCTGCCATTACCTATACCTTGAAGGGTGGCAAGCTCAGCAACGTGAAGTTGGCCTACAACGGCTTGGCACCTTCTCCTTGCCGTGCACCCAAGTTGGAAGCGGTGTTGGAAGGCAAAGCACCGGCCGATGTCAAAGAATCAGACCTAGATGCCGCAATAGCCGCCAGCTTTGTGGCACGCGATGGTTTGCGCGCCACTTGGGCTTACCGCTCCTTGGTAGCTCGCAACTTGGTCATCGACTTCATTGAACAACAAACTCAAACAACTGCGGAGGTGGCTTAAATGAACGCGCCTATTTCTTTGCACAATTTATTGCCCGTGTCTGGGTTGCAACAAGGCACCGATGTCATTCATGAGTCTGCGCACTTGCATGTAACAGGTGGCGCAACGTTTACAGATGACATGCCCGAGTTGGCAGGGACTTTGTATGCCGCCATCATCAAATCGCCGGTAGCCCATGGCGAACTGATTGGCGATGGCATTGACCGCGACGCCATTCTGAAAGCCCACGGCGTCGTAGCCGTGTACACCGCCAAAGACATTCCCGGTGAAAACAACTGCGGCCCTATCGTCCACGACGATCCTTTCTTGGCCGTTGGCAAAGTAGAGTTTTTGGGTCAAGCCGTGGCGGTGGTGGTGGCGCGCGAAATGTTGTACGCCCGCGAGGCTGCGCACAACGCCAAAGTGTTGGTGAAAGAACTCAAACCCATTTTGACCATTGACGAAGCCATGGCGGCGCAAAGTTTTGTCATGCCCGCCAAAGGCATCACGCGTGGCAACGCATCCGAAGCCATTGCCAAAGCACCTCGCAAGGTGAAGGGCAGCACTGAAACCGGACAGCAAGAACAGTTTTACATGGAAGGCCAAATTACTTACGCGGTGCCGCGTGAAGATGGTCAACTCACCTTGTACTGTTCTACACAGCACCCTGATGGCAACCAGCGTGAAGCCGCATCTGCATTGAACCTCAGCACCAATGACGTGGAGGTGATTTGCCGCCGCATGGGTGGTGGCTTTGGCGGCAAAGAAGGCAACGCCAGCATTTTCAGCCAGAGCGCTGCTTTGGCCGCATTCAAGTTGCAACGCCCCGTCAAGTTGCGCGTCAACCGCGACGACGACATGATGATTACCGGCAAGCGCCACGACTTCCGCATCGATTACGAAGTGGGCTACGACGACGAAGGCCGTATCTTGGGTGCCGACATTACCTTGATGTCGCGCTGTGGTTACAGCATCGACTATTCAGGTCCCGTCAACGACCGCGCGTGTTTGCACATTGACAACTGCTACTACATTCCAAACCTCAAACTGATCAGCCACCGCTGCAAAACCAACACGCAAAGCGCCACAGCGTTCCGCGGCTTTGGTGGCCCACAGGGCATGTTTGGCATCGAGACCGTCATTGAAGAAATTGCCAACGACATTGGCAAAGATCCTTTGGATGTGCGCTTG
>JBEDKQ010000097.1:0-12855 GCA_041172085.1 Pseudomonadota bacterium
CTTTTCTTTGTCGCCAGCGACAAGGATGTAAGGCGGCTTCTGCAATGAATGCTCGCGTATTTTATACGTGATTTTCTCGTTCCGGAGGTCTAAATCGACCCTAAGGCCTTGATTTCCCGCCAGTTTTTGCATTTTTTGGGCAATTTCGCGACAGTAATCGGCCTGAGAATCGGTAATGTTGCACACCACGACCTGTGTAGGAGCCAGCCAAACTGGCAAGGCACCAGCATGTTGCTCGATCAAAATACCGATGAATCGCTCCATGCTGCCCACGATAGCGCGGTGCAACATGACGGGGCGATGGCGGTTACCGTCCTCCCCCACGTACTCGGCGTCGAGCCGTTCAGCCATTGAGAAGTCAACCTGAATGGTGCCGCACTGCCATTGACGGCCAATGGCGTCTTTCAGGGTGTATTCGATTTTGGGGCCATAGAAGGCGCCATCACCAGGGGCAATTTCAAAGTCACAGTTGGAGGCACGCAAACTCTCCATCAGGGCATGCTCGGCTTTGTCCCAAATTTCATCGGAGCCAATGCGCTGTGCAGGACGCGTCGCAACTTTGTAAATGATGTCGGTAAAGCCAAAATCTTTGTAGACCTTTTGCAAGAGCGTTGTGAAGTTAACGCTTTCAGCCAAGATTTGATCTTCGGTACAGAAGATGTGGCCATCGTCTTGGGTAAAGCCGCGCACGCGCATGATGCCGTGCAAGCCGCCAGTGGGTTCATTGCGGTGGCATTGCCCAAATTCGCCATAACGCAATGGCAAATCGCGGTAGCTCTTCATGCCTTGCTTGAAAATCAAAATGTGGCCTGGGCAGTTCATGGGCTTCAAAGCGTAATCGCGCTTTTCAGACTCTGTGGTGAACATGTTGTCGCGGTACTTGTCCCAGTGACCTGTTTTTTCCCACAAAGACTTGTCAATGATTTGAGGCCATTGTCTTGGTAAACCGCACGCATGTACTGCTCAACTTTTTGCCAAACCGACCATCCCTTGGGATGCCAGAACACCAGGCCAGGTGCGTGTTCATCAATATGGAAAAGATCCAACTCACGGCCTAATTTGCGGTGATCGCGCTTTTCTGCCTCTTCCAATTGGGTGAGGTAGTTTTGCAAATCGTCTTTGCTGGTCCAAGCAGTGCCATAAATGCGTTGCAACATTTCGTTTTTGCTGTCGCCACGCCAATAAGCACCGGCCACCTTCATCAATTTGAAATGCTTAAGCTTGCCCGTGCTGGGCACGTGGGGGCCGCGACACAAATCTTCGAATGCGCCCTCTTTGTACAAGCTCACATCTTCATTGGAGGGAATGCTGCCAATGATCTCGGCCTTGTAGTGCTCACCCATGCCTTTGAAATATGCGACGGCTTCATCGCGAGGCAGCACACGACGAACCACAGGCTCGTCTTTGTTGGCCAATTCAGTCATGCGCTTTTCAATGGCGGCCAGGTCGTTCAAGTCGAACGGACGGCTGTAGGAAAAGTCGTAATAAAAACCGTTTTCAATGACGGGGCCAATGGTGACTTGCGCATCGGGATACAAATCCTTCACGGCGTAAGCCAGCAAGTGCGCCGTTGAATGACGAACCACCTCCAGACCATCGGCATCTTTGCCCGTGATGATGGCCAGTTGAGCATTGGCAGCGATGGTGAAACTTGTGTCCACCACTTTGCCATCAACTTTGCCAGCCAAAGCCGCCTTGGCCAAGCCAGCGCCAATGGAGGCTGCAACCTCTGCCACGGTGACGGGACCGGGAAACTCACGCAATGAACCGTCTGGAAGTGTGATCTGAACCATGTTCGAACTGAAAAAAGAAGGCGCCCAATTGGCGCCGTAAATGAAAAACGCGGCATTTGCCGCGCTTTCAAACGCTCAGGCCAGATTTTACGCTGTGCCCGAGGTCTTTTTCGATCAGTGGAACTGTTCTTCTTCTGTTGAACCGGTCAAAGCTGTGACGCTAGAGCGGCCGCCTTGGATCACAGTGGTCACTTCGTCGAAGTAACCGGTGCCCACTTCTTGTTGGTGCGACACGAAGGAATAACCACGATCGCGTGCTGCAAATTCGGGTTCTTGCACCTTCTCAACGTAGGCAGACATGCCGCGCTGAACGTAGGCTTGTGCCAAATCGAACATGTTGTACCACATGGAGTGAATGCCAGCCAAAGTGATGAACTGGTACTTGTAACCCATAGCGCCGAGTTCTTTCTGGAATTTGGCGATGGTGGCATCGTCCAAGTTTTTCTTCCAGTTGAAAGAAGGTGAGCAGTTGTAGGCCAACAATTTGCCAGGGAGTTGTAGGCCAACAATTTGCCAGGGTGCTTTGCATGAACAGCTTCAGCAAATTTACGAGCAAACTCCAAATCAGGTGTACCAGTTTCACACCACACCAAATCGGCATATTCAGCATAGGCCACGGCTCGGCTGATGGCTTGCGCCATGCCTTTCTTGGTTTTGTAGAAACCTTCTGCAGTGCGTTCACCTGTGAGGAAAGGCTTGTCGTTTTCGTCGTAATCGCTGGTGAGCAAGTCAGCGGCTTCTGCGTCGGTACGTGCAATCACCAAAGTGGGAACACCGCACACGTCAGCTGCCATGCGGGCTGCGATCAATTTCTGGCAAGCCTCAGTGGTTGGCACCAAAACTTTGCCACCCATGTGACCGCACTTTTTCACTGATGCCAATTGGTCTTCAAAGTGAACGCCACCCGCACCTGCAGCAATCATGGCTTTCATCAATTCGAAGGCATTCAACACGCCACCGAAACCTGCTTCAGCGTCGGCAACGATGGGTGCGAAGTAATCTGTGTATTCTTTGTCGCCAGGGTTAGTACCTTTGGACCATTGAATTTCATCCGCACGGCGGAAGCTGTTGTTGATGCGCTCGACCACCTTTGGCACAGAGTCGACTGGATACAAAGATTGATCGGGGTACATAGAAGCGTATGAGTTGTTGTCGGCAGCAACTTGCCAGCCAGACAAGTAAATGGCTTTGATGCCAGCCTTGACCTGTTGCATGGCTTGACCACCGGTCAGGGCGCCCAAGCAGTTGATGTAATCTTCTGTGTGCAGCAAGCTCCACAACTTTTCTGCACCACGGCGAGCCAAGGTGTGCTCGATGGGGAAAGAACCGCGCAAACGGACCACGTCTGCTGCTGAATATCCGCGCTTGATGCCTTTCCAACGGGGGTTGGTGGCCCAATCTTTTTCCAAAGCGGCAATTTGTTGTTCACGGCTGAGTTGTTCAACGAGATTTTGTGGCATGACGATTTCCCTTTAGTGTGGTTGATGTTGAGGCCAAGCTTCTGTTTGGCACTGAGGGAAATTCTAAGTCTTATAGAAGAGTATGAAAATATCTTATGTCTTATACAAGACAATTATTTAATTGTTTAAAATCAATGGCTTATGAATCATATTTCTCATTGCAAAATATCATCTCTCATATTGAGAAAATTTATTGCATCGCAACATGATTATTTTTCATATTGCAAAATTAAATTTCCAAAATTTACAACACACGTCGAAGCGCCTTAAGGCTTCAAAGTCAAAGCCAGTGGAAAACATGGATCTGTCTCGAGAGGGTTATCTGCAACAACACGCTTAAAAAAACTCATCTTCCCCTTGGAAACCAGCACTTTCTCCAGTAGCATGCGCTCAGCCGGATAAATAAGTTTCCGGCTGCGAACCAACTTCCGACTTAAGGAATTTCAAAATGGCAACTGCAAAAAAAACCCCGGCAAAAAAAGCTGCTCCTGCAAAGAAGGCAGCACCCGCCAAAAAACCAAAAGCGGCTCCTGCTAAAAAAGCAGCGCCCGCCAAAAAAGCTGCGCCTGCTAAGAAAGCTGCACCAGCCAAAAAGCCTGCAGCCAAAAAAGCACCCGCTAAAAAACGCACACCCAATGCAGCCTTCATGAAGGCTTTGACACCTAGCGCCGCTTTGGCCGCTGTGGTGGGTGCAGCCCCCTTGCCACGTACAGAAGTCGTGAGCAAGTTGTGGGTTTACATCAAGAAAAACAACCTGCAAGACAAAGTCAACAAGCGCAACATCAACGCCGATGACAAACTCAAGGCAGTCTTTGGCAAAGCCCAAGTCAGCATGTTCGAGATGGCCGGCCTGATCGGCAAGCACTTGAAGTAATTCTTTGCTTCTCGAATGAAAAAAGCCGGGTCACCCCGGCTTTTTTTTATGCTTGCTCAATTCACTTCGACTTCAATGCGTGTTGCGTAATTGAAGTCAAAGTACCGCGCGTGGTAATGACCTCAGGGTCGAGCATGATTTCAATCAGAGTGCCCTGCTCTCGCTCCATGGCTGCCATCAAGGCAGGCTCAAACTCTTCTGTCCTAGTAATTCGAATGCCCTCATAACCATACGCTTTGGCCAAGTTGGCAAAGTGAGGGTTGTTCAAGTGAGAGCCCATGTTGTGGGTTGGAAAATCACGTTCTTGATGCATTCGAATGGTGCCGTACATGCCATTGTTTAGAAGGACCACAATCGATTTAGCACCGTACTGAGAAGCGGTGGCCAACTCTTGACCGTTCATCAAAAAGTCGCCATCGCCCGCAATGGTAAATGCCACGCGCTTCGACAGAATGGCGGCCGCAATGCCAGCAGGCACGCCATAACCCATGGCACCCACGGTTGGCGCCAATTGCGTTTTGAATCCTTTGCTAAGGCCATGGTGCTGGTAGTAGCGGTGAACCCAACTTGCAAAGTTACCAGCGCCATTGGTGAGCACAGCATCTGTGGGCAAATGACGCTGCAATGCGGCCACCACTTCAGGCATGTTGACCAAGCCCTGGGCGGTGTCTTGGGGCAAACCAGCCAAGGCTTGCGGCTGAATGTTGGCTTGGTAATCGGCATTGGCCTGAGCGGCCCAATCGGCCCAGGGCACAAAAGCTGGTGCGGTTAATACTTCGAGGCTTCGTGCCGCAGCGTTCATGGTGGCGCAGATGGCCAAGTCTGCTGAATAAACGCGATTGAGTTCCTCGGCACTGGCATGAATGTGGACCAACTTTTGTTTTGGCTTGGGAACTTCCAGCAAGGTATAGCCGCTGGTGGTCATTTCACCTAAGCGAGGGCCAATCGCCAAAATCAAATCACTGTCTTTGACGCGTTGTGCCAGTTTGGGATTGATGCCAATGCCCACATCACCTGCATAAAGCGGATGAAAGTTATCAAAGGTGTCTTGAAAACGGAAGGCGTTGCCAACGGGCAATTGCCAATTTTCTGCAAATCTCTGCAGCGCTTGTGCAGACTGCGGTGTCCAACCGCCACCGCCTGCAATCACGAAGGGGCGCTTGGCAGCCAACAGCATTTCACGCAGTTGACGCAAGCTGCCAGGGTCGCTCCAAGCCTCAACCGGTTCCAGCTTCGGCAAGGGCTTGGCACTGACCTCATGCGTCAACATGTCTTCAGGCAAGACCAACACCACAGGACCCGGCCTGCCATTCATGGCTGTGGCAAAAGCACGTGCCACGTATTCAGGAATGCGCTTGGCATCGTCGATGCGCTCAACACGCTTGGCCATGCCTTTGGTGCTGGGGCCAAAGAAAGAGCAAAAGTCGACTTCTTGGAAAGCTTCGCGATCTCGCGTCTCGGTGGCCACATCGCCTACAAACAAAACCATGGGGGTAGAGTCTTGGAACGCCGTATGAACGCCAATAGAGGCATTGGTAGCGCCTGGCCCACGTGTTACAAAACAAACGCCTGGACGGCCCGTTAAACGGCCTTGGGCATCGGCCATGAAGGCTGCACCACCTTCTTGGCGGCAAGTGACAAATTGAATTTGGTCTTGGTATTTGTGAAAACCATCCAAGACCGCCAAATAACTTTCGCCCGGTACACCAAAGGCATGGGTCACACCTTGGGCTACCAGGCACTCCACCAAGAGATGCCCACCCATTTGGGTGTTGGCATCCGTTTCAGTCAGTTTGTCAGTTTGATTGCTCATACGGCCTCTTTTGGTCAAGGCCGCATGATACTTTCAAAGCGAATTCAGCAGGTGCTATTGGGTCACCTTAATTCACCACGCGGTCGAATTTAAAGACACCCGGCTCCTTGACGGGATCGACGTCTACAGGAATGACCGACTTGGGCAAGAACTTGCCCTCTAGCAAAAGCTTGGAGAGCGGATTCTCAATGCGCTGTTGGACAGCACGTTTGAGCGGCCTTGCACCAAAGACAGGGTCAAAGCCAACTTTGGCCAACTCGGCCAGGGCCGCTGTTGAAACGTCCAGGTGCAAATCCATTTTGGCCAAGCGCGCTTCCAAAATTTGCAATTGAATTTTGGCGATCGACTCAATGTGTTTGGCATCCAAACTGTGAAACACCACAGTTTCGTCAATGCGGTTTAAAAACTCAGGGCGGAAATGGTTTTTTAATTCGCCCCATACCGCGTCTTTGATGTCTTCGTTGGGCTCACCCACCATGCTTTGAATGAGGTGCGAGCCTATGTTGGAGGTCATCACAATGACGGTGTTCTTGAAGTCGACCGTGCGACCTTGACCGTCTGTCAATCGACCATCGTCCAAAACTTGCAGCAACACATTGAAAACATCAGGGTGCGCTTTTTCAACCTCATCCAACAACAAGACCGAGTAAGGTTTTCTGCGAACGGCTTCCGTCAAATAGCCCCCCTCCTCGTAACCTACATAACCGGGCGGTGCGCCAATGAGTCGGGCCACCGAGTGTTTCTCCATGAACTCACTCATGTCAATGCGAATGAGGTGATCTTCGCTGTCAAACAAGAAGCCCGCCAAGGCTTTGCACAGTTCCGTTTTGCCCACACCTGTGGGGCCTAAAAACAAGAATGAGCCTGTGGGCCGTTGCGGGTCGGACAAGCCAGAACGTGAGCGACGAATGGCGTGCGAGACAGCAGCAATGGCTTCATCTTGACCCACCACGCGCTCATGCAATTTAACTTCCATTTGGAGTAATTTTTCACGCTCGCCTTGCATCATCTTTGAAACGGGGATGCCGGTGGCACGGCTAACCACCTCGGCAATTTCTTCGGCACCCACCTGTGTTCGCAACAAACGAGGCGCAGAACCAGCTGCAGGGTTTAGTTCTTTGGCTTGTGTTTCAGACAACAGCTTTTCGAGTTCGGGCAATTTACCGTATTGCAACTCGGCCACTTTGTTGAAGTCGCCTTTGCGTGTCAGCTCTTCAATTTGCTGACGCAGTTGGTCAATTTTTTCACGAACGTTTTGGCTGCCTTGTGCTTGTGCTTTTTCGGTCTTCCAAATTTCTTCTAAATCGGCCGCTTCTTTTTTCAAGCTCACAATTTCTTCTTCGATCAGGCCCAAGCGTTTTTGCGATGCTTCATCGGTTTCTTTTTTCACTGCCTCGCGTTCAATTTGCAATTGAATCAAACGGCGGTCCAACTTATCGATGACTTCAGGTTTGGAGTCGATTTCAATTTTGATTTTGGAAGCTGCTTCATCAATCAGGTCAATGGCCTTGTCTGGCAAAAATCGATCGGTGATGTAGCGGTGGCTAAGCTCTGCCGCTGCGACGATGGCAGGATCGGTAATGTCAACGCCGTGGTGAATTTCGTACTTTTCTTGCAAGCCACGCAAAATGGCAATGGTGGCCTCCACACTGGGCTCGCCCACCAAGATCTTTTGAAAACGACGCTCGAGGGCGGCATCTTTTTCGATGTACTTTCGGTATTCATCCAAGGTGGTGGCACCCACACAGTGCAACTCACCTCGCGCCAATGCAGGCTTCAGCATGTTGCCTGCATCCATGGCACCTTCTGCTTTGCCAGCGCCCACCATGGTGTGCAACTCATCGATGAACACAATGGTTTGACCTTCATCTTTGGCCAACTCGTTCAAGACCGACTTAAGGCGCTCTTCAAATTCACCGCGAAACTTTGCGCCGGCAAGGAGGGATGCCATGTCCAAAGAGAGAACACGCTTGCCTTTCAAGGAGTCGGGCACTTCACCAGCCACGATGCGTTGCGCCAAGCCTTCGACAATGGCGGTCTTGCCAACGCCTGGCTCACCAATCAACACCGGGTTGTTTTTGGTTCGACGCTGCAGCACCTGAATGGCTCTTCGAATTTCGTCGTCTCGGCCAATGACAGGATCGAGTTTGCCCATTCGCGCACGCTCCGTGAGGTCGAGGCAATATTTTTTCAAGGACTCGCGTTGTCCTTCGGCTTCTGCACTGTTCACGTTTTGTCCTCCACGCACTGCTTCTACAGCAGTTTCTAAACTTTGACGACTGAGGCCTGCGGCCTTTGCACTGCGCGCCAATTCGGACTTGCCGTCGGCCAAGGCCAACAAAAAAAGCTCGCTGGCCACAAACGAATCGCCGCGTTTAAGCGACTCTTTTTCTGCGGCCTGCAGCAGTTTGACCAAATCGGGGCCGACTTGTACTTGATCTTGCCCAGTCACTTGAGGCAAACGTTCTACTGCGGCAGTGGCGGCAGACAGCAAGCTGTTGATGTTGACACCCGCTCTTTGCAACAAGGCTTTGGGGCCATCTTGTTGTTGCAGCATGGTCAGCAAAACGTGTGCAGGGTCGATGTAAGCGTGGTCTTTGCCCAAGGCTAAACTCTGAGCGTCGCCCAAGGCTTCTTGGAACTTAGTGGTTAGTTTGTCAATTCGCATGTGAATCTCCTATTGACATCTACTTGGGGTCGAGAAGCCTAATTTTCAAGAGGCGTGACGCTAGATGCCAATTCGAGCACCAGAGCCTCTAGAATGTCAACATGAACATTCACCAAATGTCAGTGCAATATGACGAACGTCAAGATCGCTTGGCCCTGCGGGTTAGCAATCAAGACAGTCAAGAGTTCCGTTTGTGGCTTACGCGGGCCATGACCTTGCGCTTGCTGCCTCATTTACAAGCATCTGTGGTTCAACTAGAAGCCAGAGATCCACAAGTCATGGCTGCCGACACCACGGCGCAGCAAATGCTGGCCGAACTGAAGCGCGAAAACTTTTTGTCACAAGCCGATTTTTCAACGCCCTTTGTTTCACAAAACCTCAACTTGCCCCTTGGTGCTACGCCTTTGCTGGTCACCGATGTGCAATTGAACTTGCACAACAGCGGCAGTTTGAATTTGTTGTTTCAGGACAAGAGTGGCGAGAATGCCAGCGGTGCTTCGTGTGAATTCAATCTACAAGCCTCATTGCTTCATGGCTTGCTGCACCTCATTGAACAAGCGCTCAAAAAAGCGCAATGGCAACAGCCCGATTTTTCGCAGCGCGCCGACAATGTCGACACCACCAGCCTAGAGCGTCCGGCCTACCAACACTGAGCAAGGCCAATCTATTGGGCTAGAACCCACCCGCAGTTCAAGCGTTGCGCGATTGAATGCCCCATCGGGCCATGGCTTCGTCGTCACTCACGCGCGCGTCCACCCACTTGGCCCCTTCAGGCGTTTCTTCTTTTTTCCAAAACGGCGCTTGTGTTTTCAAGTAGTCCATCAAAAATTCGCAAGCTTTGAAACTTTCGCCGCGGTGTGCTGAGGTGACTGCGACCAGCACGATTTGATCTGCTGGCCGGAGTTCACCCACACGGTGGATCACCTTGGCTTGGTAAAAATCAAAGCGCTGGTGTGCTTCGTCAATCATGGCTTCAATGGAAGACTCGGTCATGCCGGGATAGTGCTCCAAAGCCATTGACACCACTTCATCTGAAGCCTGCCCGGTCAACATGCGCGTGTCACGCACAGTACCCACGAATGAGCACACAGCGCCCACTCGCAAGTCTTGGGCTCGAAGTTCAGTCAAAACTTCTGCCACATTGAAATCTTCCGTCTGAATGACAACACGTGCCTGCATGATCAGCCCCCTGTGACAGGCGGAAAAAATGCCAATTCAGCGTTGTCAGTCAGGGCTGCATCTTCTTGCACCATGACCTGATTCAAGGCCATTCTGACGGCCTTGCCTCGCTCTAGGCAAAGGTATGCGCCACCTTGGGCAAGCAATTGATTGCGCAATTCACCCACCGTGTTGGCTGTTGTCTCGACTTCCTCTTGCGATTTACCCAGGGTCTCACGCAAAGAGGCAAAGTAACGAATGCGCAATTTCATTGCAACCACTCTGAAAAGGGATAAAACTGAACCCAGTCACCCGATTGAATGACTTGCGAGCCTGGGTTGTCCACAACACCATCGCCCCACACCACCGACGTCAAAACACCCGAACTTTGATTGGGAAATAAATCGAGTCCGCCTTGCGCGTTGCGTTTGACACGCAAAAACTCTCTGCGTTTGTCAGGCTTTGGCAAGTCAAAATGGGCTTGAAGCTTGTACGGTGCTGTGCGAGGTGCAGTGACACCTTGAAGCGCCATCAAAAATGGGCGAACGAGCAACTGGTATGTGACGAAACTTGAAACAGGATTGCCTGGAAGGCCCATGAAATAGGCTTTCTTACCATCGGCAACGGAACCTGAATAAACATTACCAAACGCAAAAGGCTTGCCCGGCTTCATTGAAATTTGCCACAAGTTCAAATGACCCAAGGCTTGAACCGCTGGCTTGACATGGTCCTCTTCGCCAACGGAAACACCCCCACTGGTCAAAATCAAATCGTGGTTTGAAGCGGCTTGCTGCAGCACCTTGAGGGTGGCGTTGAGGTTGTCGGGCACGATGCCTAAATCTGTCACATCGCAACCTGCGCGAATTAACAAAGCACGAAGGAAAAACCGGTTGGAGTTGTAAATGGCGCCAGGGCGCATGTTTTCTGGTGCCACGTCGCCAGGCATGACCAACTCATCACCCGTAGAAAACAAGGCCACACGTGGCTTGCGAACCACCTGAACGTGAGCGACGCCAATGCTTGCCGCCAAGCCCAGAGCCGCTGGGTCGAGCCGTGTTCCCTTTGACAAAACCACAGCACCCCGGCTAACGTCTTCGCCACTTTTGCGGATCCATTGGCCCAAGCTAGGCACCACATTGACAGCCACTTGAGACACCGACGCGGAGGCATCCACCTGCGTATCTTCTTGCATCACCACAGCATTGGCGCCGGGCGGAATGGGCGCACCCGTGAAAATTCGGGCTGCTTCCCCTGCGTGCAACGGCTGACCATTGTGACCCGCAGGAATACGCTGTGTGACCTTCAGCATTGCGCCTGTTGACACAACGTCCTCAACTCGCAGGGCGTAGCCATCCATCGACGAGTTGTCTTGGGGTGGAACTTGCAATTGCGACACCAGCGATTCGGCCAACACACGGCCATCGGCCTCAAAAGTGGGAACGCTTTCGTGCGATGTCAGTAAGGCAACATCTTTAAGCACAAAATCCAAAGCCTCGTCCAAAGACATCAATGGCGGACGCTTCGGTGGGGTGTCAGCAGCCATAGTGATCAATCGCAGTGCTGTGCAATATAGGCTTTGACGGCATCCACCGACTTGCCCATGACTTTGACGCGCTTAGGCAAGGCTTCTATGCCTTCAAACTTAGGCGGCCGGACGGGTTCGCGTCCGAGCGCTTCAACCAAAGTGGCCGCAAATTTAATTGGCAACGCAGTTTCTAGCACCAGCATTGGAATGCCAGGTTTGGCCAAGGGCACTGCCACCTTCAAACCATCGGCGGTGTGGGTATCTATCATGATGTGATTGTCTGCAAACACCGCCTGAATGGTTTTGAGGCGATCGGCGTGCGTGCTCTTACCGCTGACAAAACCGTACTTGTCGGCCGCTTCTGCAAACAGCGGATCACCTCCAAGATCAAACTTGCCTTGCTGGTTAAGCTGGTCGTAGAAAAGATTTTTAGTTCGGGCCGCATCGCGTTGCAGCAAGTCAAACACAAAACGCTCGAAGTTACTGGCCTTTGAAATGTCCATGGAAGGACTGGATGTTTCGTGCGTATCGGCTGTGCCTCGAACACGGTAAATACCTGTTCTGAAAAACTCGTCCAAGACGTCGTTTTCGTTGGTGGCCACAACCAATTGGTCAATGGGCAGTCCCATCATGCGTGCGACATGGCCCGCACACACATTGCCAAAGTTGCCGCTTGGAACGCTAAAGCTGACTTTTTGAGAATTGGTTTGTGTGGCTTGGAAGTAGCCCGCAAAGTAGTACACCACCTGCGCCAACAATCGCGCCCAATTGATGGAATTGACCGTGCCAATTTTGTATTTGTGCTTGAACTCTAAATCGTTGCTAACGGCTTTGACAATGTCTTGGCAATCGTCAAACACACCTTCAATGGCAATGTTGTGGATGTTCTCGTCTAGCAAGCTGAACATTTGCGCTTGTTGAAAGGGACTCATGCGTCCCAGGGGACTGGTCATGAATACGCGCACGCCTTTTTTGCCGCGCATGGCGTACTCGGCGGCGCTGCCTGTATCGCCAGAGGTGGCGCCGAAGATGTTCAACTCGGCGTTGCGTCTTGCCAATTCGTATTCAAACAAATTGCCGAGCAACTGCATGGCCATGTCTTTGAAGGCCAAAGTGGGGCCATTGGACAAGGCTTCCAAACTGACCTGAGCACCAGCAAGCGCTTGGGTCTTGAGGGCCTTAAGGGGCACAATTTGAGGGGTGCCAAAAGTGGCTTCTGTGTAAGTCTTTTGGCACAAGGCGCGAAGGTCATCAACTGGAATGTCGTCGATGTACAAAGACAACACTTCAAAGGCCAATGCCGCATAACCCTGCGTCTGCCAAACCTGTCGCAAGTTTGTGAGCGCCTCTGGCGTAATTTGGGGATAGCTTTCTGGCAAATACAGACCGCCATCTGGCGCCAGGCCTTCTAGCAATATTTCACAAAAACGTTTGCGGTCGACATGACCGCGAGTTGACAAGTAACGCATCAGTTCAACTCTTCCTTCCGAATTTTTGTAATGGGCGCCATCACAGTGGGCAATGCTTGCATTTGCGCCAACACGGCATTCATCTTGCCTTCCAC
>JBEDKQ010000098.1:0-18375 GCA_041172085.1 Pseudomonadota bacterium
GCAAGGTTGCGTACCAACCCCCATGAACCGAGCCCAATGGGTTGTAGTGCTTGAGTTGTGGGGTTGCCTGGAAGATGGCCAGGCCCTCACCTACTTCGATCAGCTCGCAATCATGATGTGCAAATTGAATTGAGTGAAAAGTCCTACAACGCGATGGCGCGGGATAGCGGGCGATGGTCAAAATTGGAATCGATGCGACTTGTTGACGCTCGCTTATGTTTGCGTTGCACGTGGCTTGGTGTCCACTGGCCAGCACAACAGTCCTGTTAGCAGCGCTAACGCAATGTGCAAGAGGTACAAGGCATCAAAGTCGATGCGTTGTAGCGTTGCATGGCCTACCAGTGCCACCGTGATCGACACACCAAGGACAGAGCCTATTTGGCGCGTTGCCTGGTTGACCGCACTTCCTACTGCATAGTGCTCAGCCGGCAGGCGACTCACTGCCGCAGCAGACAAGGACGGCAGAATCAAGCCCACCGAAATGCCACTCATCAACAAACCTGGCAACCAGTGCATCAGATAATTCGGCTCAGTGCCGGGAACCCAAATAAACCACAGGCTGCTCAAGGCGTACAGCAGCGAACCGCCCACCAAGAAGCGCCGATGACCTAATCGTGAAGCCAATCGTCCCGTGATGATGGCGGTTGGCATGACCAGCAAAGGGCCAGGTGTCACGGCCAGGCCTGCCTGAGGCAGCGAGTAATGCCACACACCCATCATGAAGAAAAAGAAACACAGAAACATCATGGAGAAGGCCGTGCCAAATACCAGCGTAGCTGCATTCACATATCGGTAGGTACGATGCTGAAACAGTGACAAATCGATCAAGGCATTGGGTTTGAATTTCGCCCAAAGTACAAAGCATGTACCAGCCACTAGACCAGCACCTGCGACCAACAGTATTTGTGAAGTGGTCCAACGCGACTCGCCACTTTCAACGATGGCCAGCGCGATGGCACCTACTGCCAGCATCAACAACAACAGACCAAAGATGTCCACGCTTCTACGCTGCACAGGTTTAATTGCTTCCTCGATGTGTGCAGCACTGCGCCAGAGCGCCCAAATGCCAACGGGCAAGTTGATGTAAAAGGCCCAGGGCCAGCCGGCGCTGGCCGTCACCCAGCTCCCTAAACTTGGTCCTACAGCTGCGGCCAGTCCACCCACAGCGCCCCACAAGCTCACGGCCACAGCACGCTTTTCAGTGGGAAAAGCGGCCAGCACAATCGACATAGATGCTGGCGTGAGCAATGCGGCGCCAAGCGCTTGAACAACCCGCGCTGCAATGAGCCAATCCACAGATGGCGCTGCACCACAAGCCACAGAAGCTACCAAGAAAAGTGTCAGACCCAAACGGAAAATGCGGCGACGGCCATAAGCATCAGCCAAACCGCCCGCAGGGATCAGCATGGCGGCGTAGACCACTGTGTAAGCGTTGAGCACCCATGACAGCTCGGCAGCCGAGGAGCCCGCAAAACTCTTCCGCAATGCATCGAAAGCTGCAAACAACATTGTGCTGTCGATCGCCACCAAGAAGGTTGCACTGCATGCAATCCAAAACGCAGGCCAAGGAGATTTGTTGGACATAGAGACAGATTCACTCATTTTTGTTTGTGTCGCTCGAGCAGCGATTTCCGTGTTTGAGCCAGAATGGCACGGCCTGCTTCGCCATCAAGTGTGCGGGCCAATTGCAAGGCCCCAACCATCGTGGCAGTGATGACTGATGCTTCATTCTCATTGGTCGGGTCAGGCAGTGTCGATTGCACCAATGCGATCATTGCCGCTACTCTGCGACGCGCCTCCTCACGCACCACATCGTCTTGGCGCGTCATCTCCGAAGAGAGTGCAGCAACCACACAACCATCTTGGGTGCGCTCCAAGTGAGCCTCATGCAAATAGGTATCGATCAAAGCTTTAAATCGCGTACCGCCCTTGGCCATGCGTCTCTCTATGACTTCCGACAGAGACTCGATGTTTTCTTGCCCTGCCTTGGCCATGGCTTCAACCACCAAGGCATCACGCGATTCAAAGTGGGCATAAAAGCCTCCGTGCGTCAGCCCAGCCTCTTTCATGATGTCGGCAACCCCCACACCGCGGTAGCCAGCACGACGAATAGCCTTGGCTGCCACATCAACGATGCGCGCATGGCTGAGTTCTTTTTTGGACTGAGCGATTGACATGAAGCAATAATATGACGATCATCATATGCATGTCAACTCTTGAAATAAAGCAAATGAGTCAAAAAAAAGCTATTTTGGTCATTGGCGCCGGCGATGCAACGGGCGGTGCCATCGCAAAACGATTTGCACGCGAGGGTTACATTGCTTGCGTTACAAGACGATCAGCCGACAAACTTAGCGCACTGGTGGACGAAATTCGTGCTGAGGGTGGCGAGGCCTTCGGATTTGGAAGCGACGCGCGCAAGGAAGAGGAAATGGTGGCTTTGATTGAACAAATCGAGCGCGATATTGCGCCCATCGAAGTTGCTGTTTTCAACATCGGTGCCAACGTGAGATTCGGCATCACTGAAACCACTTCTCGCGTTTATTTCAAGGTTTGGGAGATGGCATGTTTTGGTGGATTCCTGATGGGCCGCGAAGTCGCAAAGAAAATGTTACCTAGGCAGCGTGGCACGATCCTATTTACAGGCGCGACAGCAAGTCTTCGAGGCAGAGAGGGTTTTTCAGCGTTTGCAGGCGCGAAACATGCACTGCGCGCATTGGCTCAAAGCATGGCGCGCGAACTCTGGCCCAAAGGAATTCACGTGGCGCATCCCATCGTCGATGGTGCCATCGATACCGAATTCATTCGTACCAATTTTCCAGATCGTTATGCCACCAAAGCACAGGATGGTATTGTGTCGCCCGACAGCATTGCTGAACTTTATTGGCAGATACACCAACAGCCGCGAAATGCTTGGACGCACGAAATGGACATCCGTCCTTGGATGGAAACTTGGTAATTCACTTGAACTGAGGACTCGACATGACAAAAGCAAATGTGCAATTTCTTTTCGACTTTGGTAGCCCCAACGCCTACTTGTGTCACAAAATCATTCCTGAAATTGAAACCAGAATAGGCATTCAATTTGAATATGTGCCTATTTTGTTAGGCGGTCTGTTCAAGCTCGCCAATAACCGGTCGCCTGTGGAGGCATTTGCAGGGATACCCAACAAACTGGCCTATGAAAAACTTGAAATGAAGCGCTTTCTTGAAAAGCACAAACTCGACAAATTCCGCTTCAACGACAACTTTCCCGTCAACACCCTCGCCATCATGCGAGGTGCCGTTGCAGCGCGAAATCTTGGAATTTTCAAGCCCTACGTAGAGGCCATCTATGCAGGAATGTGGGAACAGGGCTTGAATCTTTCAGACCCAATGGTCATTCATGAAACGTTGTTGAAAAATTCTATCGACGCTGAACCTCTGCTTAAAGAAATTCAATCGGCTGAGGTCAAGTCGACTCTGCTTGAAAACACTCAGAAAGCATTCGAACAAGGCGCATTTGGCTCACCTACATTCTTTGTTGGCCAAGAGATCTTTTTTGGGAAAGACCGCTTGCGAGAATTAGAAGAGGCAATTATTGATGCCAGCCATGATGGTTTCAAACCATAATTCTCACGACAATGCTTGTGAAATTTATTTCTGCCAGATCTGACCGTGTTTCAGTACAACGAAGTTAACTTCCAAAGAGGACTCTTTCTTAGCAAGCTCTAAATCTTTCGGCGCTTGGTCCAAAGGCTCATCGCTCATGCCGTCAAAAGTGCCCCAATGAATACCGATGGCCGCTTTGGCATTGACATCCTTTTGCACCTGCAGTGCCTCTGAAGGATTGATATGTGAGTCCTTCATGAACCAACGAGGTTCATATGCACCAATTGCAATGGCGGCCAAATCAAAACCTCCCATGCGCTTGCCAATGTCTTGGGTGTCTGGCGAGTAAGCCAGGTCGCCCGAAAACCAAAATTTAAAGTCGGGGTGCATCAAGGCCCAGCTGCCCCAGAGTGTTTCGTAACGATCGCCGATTGATCTGGCACTCCAATGCTGTACCGCCAAAAAATGCAGATCGAGGTTTTTTGTTTTGCCCTTGAGGCTTGCTTGTTGATCCCAATCCAACGCAACTACGTTTTGTGCTGGGCCTTGCAAAACAGTGCCCTTAATTTCTGATTTAAACCAATGCTGAATACCAAGCGGCACATAAAATCGAATGCCTTTATGGTCAGTCATGAGTGCTTGGATGGTGTCTTTGTCTAAATGATCCCAATGGTTGTGTGAAATCACGACTGCGTCGATAGCGGGCAGTTTGTCAAAAGGAATACCGGGAGCCTGATGTCGTTTAGGCCCAGCAAAACTGAAAGGCGAAGCGCGTTGACCCCAATGTGGATCGGTCAACAAGTTCAAGCCGTCGATTTGGACCAATAGCGTTGAATGCCCAACCCAAGTCACTCTGGGCTGTGTGCTGTCACTGTTAATCAATTCTAGGTTTGGCTCGATACCCATGATGGGCTTTGCAGGCGGTTTGGGCAAACCATCTCGCAGGCGTTCCCATTGCCAACGCCAGAGGCCTGGTTTGTCTGATCGCTCTGCATAACGGTTGGAAAATCCGTCGGGGCGGTGATGTGGTTTGCTAGCGTCGTAGTCGGGATTAGAACGAGGGGCCAGACTGACGCAGGCGGCTAGCAAAGCGCAAGCCAAAGTAATGGCACCACCAAAGACCATGAATTTTCGAAATTTCATCTTCAATGAATTTTAGGGATGCCAGATTAGCAAATAATTTAAATTCCAGATAACACTGCATCCATGGCGGACACCAGGACACTGCATTGCGCAACAACATTTGCAACGGGCTCTCAAAGATAAGCCCAGAGATACTTGTATTTGAAATTAACGACAAGTCATATTGAGCCCTTGAAAATTTACCAAGGGCGCAGATCAGCGCCAGGTATCCCGTGAGTTTCGCAATGAGCATTTTGAACATCAATCCAATTGCTAAACTCTTTTTCAAACTTTTCCTTGCGAGCTGCTAAGGCACTTTTGTCATGATTGGTTTTAACAGAAAGGCTACCGAATCGTTTCTTGGTTTCTGTGGCGGTGACGCGCATAACGAGTTCCCAAAGTGATTTTTAGCCATTATGGCTCTGGCATGACAATGGCGCAGGCTTGCATTTTCTTGCGAATAACCATTGGTTTGATTCGCTAAAGGGGGTTTCTTTGAAAGTGCGTTGAGCTGTTCGCAGTCTGGTTGGGTGTGCGTTGGGCGGGCAACGATTTCTGGTACCCCAGTATGAGGCGCCCACCCAATGCACACTCACCCAGCGAGCCCAGCAAAAAAAATTGCCCCGCAATTTAGCGAGGCTATTGACTTGGCGGAACAGAGCGAACCTCATCACAAACCGCCTACATTTCCGATGGGCGAGCAAATCAAGCACATGGTGTCCAGTTCATCTTTCGAAATGTCGATATATTGAAGGAACTCGCGCCGCTGATCGACTTGATACTTGGCTTTACATTTGCTTTTTCCCGGATTAAGATGTACACGTACATCCATAAAGGGCTCGCCATGGCCAACACCAAACTTTTCAAGAACGGCAACTCGCAAGCCGTTCGCATTCCTGCCGAACTTGCCTACAACACGTGGGACATTGATTTGGTCATCGAGCGCCAGGGGGACGAATTGCGCATCCGCCCGGCCCAGCGCCGCATGGGCGATGTGTTGGGCAAACTTGCCAAGTTCTCACCTGACTTCATGGCCCAGGGGCGGGGCGAAAACATGGAGGGCGAGCGCGAGACTTTATGAACCCGAAGTACATGCTCGACACCAACATCTGCATTTACCTCATGAAGCACCAACCGCCTGAGGTGCGAGAGCGGTTTGCCCAGTGCTTTGTGGGCGACGTTATTATTTCTGCGGTTACTTTGGCTGAGCTTGAATTCGGTATCGCGTGCTCAAGCATTGCCGCACAGGAATCCAACCGGTCGGCACTGGAGAGCTTGCTCGACGACATCATGGTCGCGCCTTTTGATGCACAAGCTGCCAAGACCTATGGCCCCATCCGCGCAGCCTACAAAGATCGAAACCGAGATGCTCTGGACAAACTCATCGCATCCCATGCGGTCGCTTTAGGAGTGACACTGGTCACTAACAACGAAGCTGACTTTGTGAACTACGCTGGACTGCATGTTGAAAACTGGGTTAGCAGCCACTGAAATCAAATCCTTTTACGCCAATTCACCATTTAAGAGGGCAACTTTCATGACCAGCACACAAGAGGTAAAGACATTTAGGCCATGAAGAATCCTGTCTGAACCGGAAAGTGCTCTAGGGGTGCACCCAAGGAGATCCCGAACGGGTTGTAAATTGTTCGAACGACTTGGAATCAGTTCGAAATAGTCTTGGCGGGGCAGAACATACGTCATCACAAACCGCCTAAGATTTTGATGGGTCAGCAAATCAAGCACTTGGGGGTCGATTAGTCATTCTAGATGTTGAGACAGTATTTAGTTGTTTGTGCCCACATACTTCAGAGTCTTCTATCAACATGAAATTTCTCGCGCCCTCAGACAGCAGGAGCCACCATAGCAGACGCTATTGCAACTGGGCGCGCCTCTGGATTAACCCTGTCGATCAGCCTTGCCTCAGCGAAGGCAAATCTCTTGGAGGTACGCACAACTTGCGCACACCAAGAAAGTGAATGGGGATTCCTTGCCAAATCCAAGAACTTTACCGACAGCTCTAAAGTCACGATGACATTTGTTTCGTAATGCCCAAGCCCCGCCAAGACGAAAGCACCATCAAAGCCAGCAGCAATCACACCACCGTTGACTGCATCAGTTCCGCCACCGCCAAGTATTCCTGCGCTCGAATCCTTGAAGTAAACCAAAGCTTCACCTGTCTGTTGAAATGCGCCGCGCAGGCCAAACCATTGAATTTCTCGACGGGCGTTGAACTGCTCAAGTTGGGCGCTGAGATCTTCGGAGCTGAGGCGAAATGGGAGAGCTGTCACTTGCATTATTTTTTTCCAAGCCTTGGTTAATGTCTGGGTGATGGTAAATAAAAATGCTGAAACTTTCCGTCTTCCACATTGATCACCAAAAAAATCGCAATCATTCTTTAGATCGTGGCGTTCTTGCGATTGAGCAACACATTCTTATCGGGTAGCGCAAATCCAGCTCGCCAGGTTTGGCGCAACACCAATGCAAAACTATCGAATGGTTCGTGACGGGAAGGTCTGGGCTGCTGCGGGAGTCTCTGCCGGAATTGATCTGGCGTTTGCGCTCTTCGGGGAAATCGCTGGCCAAGAGGCAGCTGAAATCGCTCAATTGATCATTGAGTACGATCCTCAGCCCCCATTCAATGCGGGGCATCCTAGTAAGGCAAGCGATACCGTAAGGACCAAGGCCAAAGCTGAGATGGTCAGACTTTCCAAGAACCCGCGCAATAACATTTCTGTGCTGAAGATTCTCTGGCGCAACGCGATTGATCGTAGCCGCAAAAAAAACAAGGCCGCACGTAAGCTAGCCATCTTTTATTCAACCGAAAGATCGGGGGAAGCTTTGAAAGAAAAAACTCAATCAGATCAGCAACTTTCAAGCTGGTAATTGAGGGATTGAAATATTGAAAAAAGTCACTGGCGGGGCAGCAGCGATTGTTTAACTAACTTGCTCAGTTTTCAGACCCCCTGTTTTTGGTGGGGGCGAGGATTCGAACTAGCCTCACGTGCATAGGTCGGCTTGACAGAAAACAGAAACTTTGCATTCCGAAATCCTGATGTTGACTTGGAGGTCGCAACCTTGCAGCCTCACCTTCGTCTTAAGCTCGGGCGCTTCCAGGGATGGTTTGGCCATCATGCGTCACAGGGGTGTGAAGTTCCATCGGAACGAAAGCGATTCCGTGAACTTCAACGCGAGGTCCTGTTACGCCAAACCCGAAGCGTTCATAAATAGGAACCGCATACGGAGTTGAGTTGACAGTAAACCTATGTTGTCTGCCTACTGATATAGCAGCATACTTTGCGTGCGACCAAAGTGCCCTACTCAGGCCTTTCCCTTGAAACGTTTGAGCAACAAATAAGTGGTACAGATGACTAGCATCCCGTACGGCCACCACACCCGCTAATTGGTTATTGATAAACGCAACGTAATAAGAAAAATTTGAAGCTGTAATGCATTCGCAGATGGCGTTCGGCTCAATTGTCTTCATGAATGCTTCGGCGCCAAGTCCTTGTGGATGTAGCGTAAAGTAATGTGCCACGCTCTTTATAAGTGCGCTTACTTCCAATGCATCCTCTACGGTGGCGTATCTAATTTTCATGACGATTAATTTTTAGCCATAAAAAGTATCCAGAATAAAGCGATCGCCACCGGTTTTCAACATCCGCATCGCAGTAGAGTTTTTGAACGTCCGCTAATGGCCGAAGGCAGTTATCTGCACGTCAGATTGCAGAAGATGAACATTCGAATCCTCACCGCTAGCAACCCGCATTAAACCTTGATTTTCGCAAAAGCTCCTGACTTTTTTGCTGCAGTACGGCAGCAGGGGTTACTGCCAAATCGCGTAACTCATTGTTCTTGTGGGATTTTTTCGAACTCGCTCAGTCAAGTGGTTCTGAGCAGAACAGCGTCTCAATTGCGCTGAAGTCCCTGTATGAAGGGACTTTCTTCAATCTCTGGTCAGGAGGTGACCGAGAAAAAGTCAATCAGATCAACAGCTTGGCGGCTGCGGTTGAAAGATTGAAGATTTGAAGAGACTTTGTATGGCGGAGAAGGTGGGATTCGAACCCACGGTGATGTTGCCACCACGCCTGATTTCGAGTCAGGTACATTCGACCACTCTGCCACTTCTCCTGCATTCCACATTGCGGCTGGTCACTGCCGCAAATTCTATCAGTAGCCTTTAAGCACGCAGCTCTGTGACGCCGCCCATATAAGGCCGCAACACTTCAGGTACCGTCACAGAACCATCTGCATTCTGATAATTCTCAAGCACCGCCACCAGCGCACGGCCCACTGCCAAACCAGAACCATTCAAGGTGTGCACCAACTCGTTTTTGCCTTGCGCATTTTTAAAACGCGCTTGCAAACGTAGAGCAAGAACTGATCTCACGATAAGTCCCTTGCGCCGGCACCCAAACTTCCAGGTCATAAGTTTTGGTAGCGCCAAAACCCATGTCACCTGAGCACAACAACATCACTCGGTAAGGCAAACCCAGCTTTTGCAAAATGGCTTCAGCGTGGCCTGTCATTTCTTCCAGCGCTTCGTAGCTTTTCTCTGGATGAACAATTTGAACCATCTCCACTTTGTCGAATTGGTGCTGACGGATCAGGCCGCGTGTATCACGCCCTGCACTGCCCGCTTCTGAACGGAAGCAGGGTGTATGCGCAGTGAGCTTCATGGGCAAGTCTGACTCGGCCAAAATTTCATCGCGCACCACGTTGGTCAAGGTCACTTCTGAGGTGGGAATCAAATACAGCGCCTGGTTGTCAGCAGCATCTTCACCGTCTTGACCGCCTTTTTTGGCCGCAAATAAATCGCCTTCAAACTTAGGCAACTGGCCAGTGCCGCGCAGAGTTTCTGCATTCACCACGTAAGGGGTGTAGCACTCTGTGTAGCCGTGTTGTTGCGTTTGGGTGTCTAACATGAACTGCGCCAAGGCGCGATGCATGCGCGCGATTTGACCGCGCATGAACGTAAAGCGTGAGCCAGACAATTTGATGCCGGTGTCAAAGTCGAGACCGAGTTTTTCGCCAATGTCGACGTGATCGCGCACTTCAAAGTCGAAGGTCTTGGGGCCTTTGCCGTCCACGCTCCACTTGCGGACTTCCAAGTTGCCATGTTCGTCAGCGCCCACCGGCACGCTTTCATGCGGCAGGTTGGGCACAGCCAACAGCATGTCTTGAAGTTCAGCTTGCAAAGCTTCCAAGCGAACGGCAGAAGCATCGAGTTCAGTTTTGATGCTGGCCACATCGGCCATCACTTGGTCTGTGCTTTCGCCTTTGGACTTCAGCATGCCAATTTGCTTGGACAAATTGTTGCGTTGGCTTTGCAATTCTTCAGTGCGTGTTTGCAAAGTTTTGCGCTCATTTTCTAAAGCACGAAACTTTTCCACATTCAAAAATGCTTGTGGATTTTTACGAGTTTCCAGGCGCGCCACAGCAGCGTCGAGGTCTTTGCGGAGTAGAAGGATGTCTAGCATGTTGAGAGAGAGATTGAAGCGGCCAAAAAAATCAATGGCCTTCGTTTAATTTGAGGCCCTTGGGCAAAGGGAATTTGATGGTTTCGGTGACACCGTCCAATTTACGAATGGAGGTAGCACCCAAGGCGCGCAAGCGAAGAATGACATCTTGCACCAACACTTCAGGCGCGGAGGCACCCGCTGTCAGGCCCACACGGTGTTTGCCAACAAACCATTCGTTTTGAAGTTCGTCAGCGCTGTCGATCATGTAACTGTCGGCGCCCATGCGGCTGCCCAGTTCGCGCAGACGGTTGCTGTTGGAACTGGTGGGGCTGCCCACTACCACCAACACATCCACTTCAGGCGCCATCAGCTTGACGGCATCTTGTCGATTTTGGGTGGCGTAGCAAATGTCTTGTTGTTTGGGCTCTCGCACCTTCGGAAAGCGTTGCTTCACGGCCAACAAAATTTCTGCGGCGTCGTCAACGCTCAAGGTGGTTTGAGTCACAACGGCCAAGAGTTCAGTTTGCTTGGGTTGAACTTTCAACACATCGTGAACGTCTTCCACCAAGTGAATGCCGTCAGGCAATTGACCCATGGTGCCTTCCACTTCAGGATGGCCCTTGTGGCCAATCATGATGAACTCATAACCTTCTTTGTGCAGCTTGGCCACTTCCACATGCACCTTGGTGACGAGGGGACAAGTGGCATCAAAAATATTGAAGCCGCGTGCTTCTGCTTCGGCTTGTACCGCCTTGCTCACGCCGTGTGCGCTGAAGACCAAGGTGGCGCCAGGCGGCACATCACTCAGTTCTTCGATGAAGATGGCGCCTTTGGTTTTGAGGTCGTTGACCACGTAGGTGTTGTGAACAATCTCATGGCGCACATAAATAGGCCTGCCAAATTTGGCAATGGCCGCTTCGACAATGTCGATGGCGCGGTCTACGCCTGCACAAAAGCCGCGAGGTTCTGCCAATAAAATTTCTTGTACGCCCATGACTTTCTCGTTTCAATACTTGACTGCTTGGGTTTTACAAAATGCCAATGATGTGGACCTCAAACGTCACTGGCTGCCCGGCCAATGGGTGATTAAAGTCAAACAACACGGCCCCATCTTCGGCCACTTGCATCACAGCGCCTGCATAGGTGCCATGACCATCGGGTGTGGGAAATTGCACCACATCGCCAGGCACATAGTGTTCTTGTGCCGCGCCCAACTGGGCCAACAACTTGCGCGCCACCCACTGCTGCATGTCGGGGTTGCGATCGCCAAAGGCTACGCCAGCTTCTAACTCAAAAGTAGTTCGAACGCCCTCTTCCAAACCCATCAAACACGCTTCCATGCCAGGCGACAACTCGCCCGAACCCAATGACAGGGTGGCGGGCTTGTCCTCAAAGGTGTTGATGAGGGTGCCTTGTGGCCCTGCCAGTCGGTAGTGCAGTGTCAAAAAGGATCCGGCTTGTACGGTGGTCATAAGCGCTTTTAGAGGTAAGAAGGGGCAATTCAATGCAGGCCAATGAAAATTCGGAGCACTGCCAGCGACAGGCTATGGGCACAGACTCGAACTGTCCAACCCCGCATTGTAAAAAGCTTCTTGGCCTTTGGCCGAGAAATGCGCTTCAAAGGGGCATTTATCTGAAGGAAGTGGCCCATGAACCTGCAAGAAATTCCGCCCGATTCCCGTCCTCGAGAAAAAATGCTTGCGCGAGGGCCTGGCGCCCTGAGCGATACAGAGCTCTTGGCCCTGCTATTGCGCACGGGTGTAGCAGGCCGAAATGTGCTGCAATTGGCGCAAGACATGCTGTTGGCCAGTGGCGGTTTGGCCAATTTACTCATGACACCTTCCTACCAGCAAGGCAGGATCAAGGGTTTAGGGCCTGCCAAACAAACCGAACTGTTGGCCGTGATGGAGCTGGCCAAGCGGGCCATGTCGCAACAACTGCAAAGCCGCGAAGTGATGCAAAACGCCGCCAGTGTGCAGTTATTTTTGCAGTTGCACATGGCACACAAACAGCATGAGGTCTTTGCCATGATGTTTTTGGATGCCCAGCACAAGCTGCTCTGCATGGAAACCTTGTTTCGAGGTACCCTCAGCCAAACCAGCGTTTACCCCCGCGAGGTGGTACTTCGGGCGCTTCACCACCACAGTGCGGCTGTGGTCTTGGCACACAACCATCCCAGTGGCTCGGTCCACCCCAGCCCCGCCGATTTACACCTCACGCACACACTCAAGTCGGCCTTGGCCATGGTCGATGTCCGTGTTCTAGACCACGTAATTGTGGGTCCGGGTCAGGCCTTCTCCATGGCCGAGCAAGGAGTTTTGTAAGTCCGCCTCAAAACCAGCATGGCTTGTGGCAACATTGACCTGTGAAATTTCAATCGCTTCAAGATCTCAAACTCGTGCAAAAGCAAATTGCCGAGGCACAAGCCAAAGCAGCTGCTGAAGCAGCTGCGCGCGCGGCTGCTTTGAAGAAAGCTGAGGCGGATCAAAATTTATTCACGCGAGCCATTGGCAAAGTTAAGCCCTTGCCCATGCACAACAAAGCCCACTTGCCCCAAACACCTCGTCAACCAGTGGCCACGCAGCTACAAAAAGACGAGGCCAAAGTCATTCAAGATTCACTCAGCGATGAATTTGATGTCAGTACCCTGCTCGACACCGATGACGCCTTGAGTTTCAGAAGGCCCAGCGTAGGGCCAGAAGTGACGCGTAAATTGCGCAAAGGCGAATGGTCAATTCAGCGTGAAATTGACTTGCATGGTTTGCGCAGTGATGAAGCGCGGCTGGCCCTCACCAACTTTATTCGAGAGGCCCACAAGCATGGCATTCGATGTGTACGTGTGGTGCATGGCAAAGGGTTGGGCTCGCCTGGCAAAACTCCCGTTCTTAAATCCAAGGTCCACAGCTGGCTGGTGCAAAAGAACCAAGTCATGGCTTTTGTGCAAGCCAAGCCTGCCGAGGGCGGTGCTGGTGCGCTGGTGGTATTACTCACCCCCTCAGAAGCACGCTGAGGCGCAAGCTGAAATTATTCAGCAGCCTGTCGCAAGGTTTGCGATACTGGTTGGCGAAGCACTTCGGACAAGCCCCACCAACCTGCCATCCAGGCCAATAATGCGCCTGTTAGTGCGCCCGCCAATGGCACCCACAAAGAGGCTGTCCAATCAAACTCAAACACAAATCGGGCCAAACCCCAACCCACAGCCACTGCAACCGAGCTGGCCAAGAAACCGGCCAACAAGCCAACGCCCATGAGCTCTGCCGTTTGCACTTGACTGAGCAAGCGGCCGGTGGCGCCCAACGCACGCATGATGGCAAATTCACGTTTGCGTTCTTCACGGGTCGACGTGACAGCGGCCATCAGAACCAGCAATCCGGCCAACAAAGTAAAGGCAAATAAAAACTCTACGGCTTTGATCACTTGGTCTAAGACTTTTTGCACTTGCGTTAGTGTGGCGCGCATGTCAACGCTGGTGATGTTGGGAAACTGCTGCAACAAGTTGCGCTCGAACGATTTTTGATCGGGCGTTTTGAAAGCGGCCATGTAGCTCAAGGGCACATCAGGCAATTGATCAACCGGGTACATCACAAAGAAATTGGCACGCATAGAGCCCCAATCCACTTTGCGAATGGAGGTGATGCGGCCCTCAGACAACACACCACCCACATCAAACCGCATGCGGTCACCCAATTTCAAGCCCAAGGTTTGTGCAATGCCAGCCTCAACACTGACAGCATCTTTTTCGCCCTCTGTCCATTTGCCCTGCACCACTGCGTTGTGCTCTGGTTTGACCGCACGCGCTGACAGGTTGAATTCACGGTCCACCAAACGTTTTGCACGGTCTTCAGAAAAATCTTCGGGACTGACAGTTTTGTCGTTGATGGCCACCAAGCGCCCACGAATCATGGGGTACCAATCGTATGCCGTCACACCGGCTTGCGAAAGCGCTGTTTGAAATGCGGCAGTTTGATCGGGCTGCACATTGATGACAAAGCGATCGGGTGTGTTCACCGGTGTGGCCTTGCGCCAACTGCTGATCAAATCGGTTCTAAGCAAAACCAGCAACACCAAAGCCAGCAGACCCACAGACAAGGCACTGACTTGCACCACAGCATAGGCAGGCCGCGCCATGACTTGCCGCGTGGCCAACAGCAACCACCGCGGTGTGGTTTGACCTGGCACCCATCGCCTCAGCAGCTTCAACATCACCCAGGTGATGGCTGCAAAAAAGAGCGTCGCCATCGCAAAGCCACCCACTGTCATCAGGCCTAACTTGACATCGCGACTGGCCCACATCAAGGCTGCAGCGAAGCCAAGCAAGCCCATCACCAACACGCCAATGGAAGCAGGCTGCAACCCGCCCATGTCACGCCTGATGACGCGAATGGCTGGTACTTTGGCCAACTGCAAAACAGGCGGTAGACCAAATGCGATCAGCAAGGTGAGTCCCATGCCCAAGCCCAAAACAACCGGTGCGCCCGAGCTTGGGGGCAACTGGGCATCGACCAAACCCGCCAACAGCCATACGAAGGCGTGGTGAATGCCAAAGCCCACAGCCAGGCCAAGCAAACTTGCAAACAAACCTGCTGTGACAAATTCAAAACCATAGGCCAAGCTAAGGGTTCGCTGGCTTTGACCCAAGACACGCAGCAAGGCGCAGCCATCCAGGTGTCGCGCAGCAAATGTGCGTGAGGCCAAAGCGACGGCCACTGCACATAGCAAAGCAGCCAACAAGGCCACCAAGTTCAAAAACTTTTCTGCACGGTCTAGCGTTTGGCGCATTTCTGGACGGCCACTTTCCATCGATTCAATTTGCACGCCGCGAACTTCAGGCAACTGAACTTGTTCTCTGGCCCAGTCTAGGAAAAGCTTGACATTGCGTTGATCTTCTGCACCCGCCACTGCCATTCGATAGCTAATACGACTGGCCGGTTGCACCAAACCTGTGGCCGCCACATCTTGTTGATGCAACATGACTCTAGGCGCAAAATTCATGAAGTTGGCACCGCGATCGGGCTCTCGGTGAATGAGCGCTGCAATTAGAAAATCTTTGTCGCCTAGCCACAAGCGATCGCCCAAATGCAAGTTCAAACTCTCCAACAGGGCGGGGTCGACCCAAACGGTTCCAGGCTTGGGCACTTCGCGTGTCAGCTGCACGTCGTCACTGGCTGTCTTGGGGTCGCTCAGGTCGGTTTTGAACAAGCTCATGTTGCCACGCAAAGGGTAGCCTTCTGAGACTGATTTCAAGGCCACCAGTTTGGTGTCTCCCCCTTGGGCATCGTCGGCACGCGCCATGCTGGGAAAATTGACGGTAGTTTGTGTTGTCAAACCCAAGGCTTTGGCTTTTTGAATAAATGCGTCGGGCGTCACTTTGTCACTGACCACCACGGCGTCACCGCCCAAGAGTTGGCGGGCGTCGCGCCACAATCCCGCTTGCAAACGGTCTGCAAAAAATCCCACCGCAGAGAGCGCTGCAACAGCAAGCACAACAGACACCAGCAACAGGTTCAACTCACCCGAGCGAAAATCTCGCCACAAGTTTCGCCAACCTAATTGCAGCGCCAATTGCCAGCTGGGAATGAGCGAACTGTTGGCGCGATCAGTCATGGGCCACTGGCTTTGCAGGCTGCTCGGCCAAATCTGTTTGCCATATCAAACGATGCGGCGCACTGAAGCACAAGAAGCGCTTGTTGGTAGCACGGCCAATAGCACACAAGCCCACACGCTGCGCCACCTCTAGGCCCATTTGAGTAATGCCACTGCGCGACACCGCAATAGGAACGCCCATCTGCGCGGACTTGATGACCATCTCGCTGGTGAGGCGGCCTGTGGTGTAAAAAACTTTGTCATGACCACTGACATCGTTCATGGCCATCCAACCCGCAATGGTGTCAACCGCGTTGTGGCGACCGACGTCTTCCACAAACATCAGCATGTCAGCGCCCTTGAACAAGGCACAACCATGCACAGAGCCTGAAGATTTGTAAGTGGTTTCTTGAATGCGAATGGCATTGACCAGCGCATACAAGGTGGCTTGCGCTAGTTTGGCAGTTGGGTCGAGTTGAATGGCATCGATGTCGTTGACCAAATCGCCAAAAACGCTGCCTTGGCCACAACCCGTTGTAACGACGCGCGCCGCAGTTTTGTGGCCGGCCTCACTTTGGCCCTGACGCGTTTTGATAGCAGCCACGCCGGGTTGGCCCATTTCACCTTCGCCCAGCGTCCAGTCCACGGTGATGGATTCAATTTCACTGGCAGATTGAATCAAACGCTGGTTTAGCAAGAAGCCCAAGACCAAAAACTCAGGACTGGCACCCAAGGTCATGAGGGTGACCAGTTCACGCTTGTCTAAATAAACTGTCAGCGCACGTTCGGCAGGAATGTGAATTTGTGACGCTTCACCAAATTCATTGACCACCTCAATTTGACGCGTGAGTTCGGCGCAGGCCTGTGTAAGTCGCGGTTTGAGTGAAGATGGAGTCGACATGAGTGATAAAGCTTTTCAGGCACAAGCCTAACGCAAAAAGTCCCACGCTGAATCAGCGAGGGACTTTCAACCTGACGAATTCAGGGAAAAATCAGGACTTCTTAGCGGGAGCAGGGGCAGCTGCGGGTGCAGCGGCTGGTGCTGCGGGTTTAGCACCCGGTGCGGCGGCTACCGCTGTTGGCGCAGCAGGTGCAGCTGGTGCTGCAGCTACAAACGGACCAGGATCGGCACAAGGAGGTGTAGCGACAGGGGGCGTGGTTTGCTTGCCACTGGCCTTGGCCGTTTTGTAATAATGCGCCGCTACTTTTTCGCGAGATTTGCAAAGCTGAAAATCGGCAACTTTGTTGCCGTGTGCAGTCTTAGCAGCAGCCTCTGCAGCCTTGGCTTTGGCCTCGTCACTGAGGGCCGGCAATTTGGCCATGGCAGAAACGCTGAACAAAGAGGCCAAGACCATCGTGGCCAGGCTGATGAATGTTTTTTTCATGGTTTGAATCCTCAAACTTCAGGCAGATGCCGTTGTGGATGCATTGCCACCTTGGGCAATGGCTTCGGGAGATCTTTGCGCAGGAATCTTGCCTGCCTTGATGTCGTTGTACCAAAGTTCGTGGTGTTCTTTGGCCCAAGTTTCATCGACATAACCTTCACGCATGGCGCTATAGGCGCCTTGCATGCCAATGGTGCCCATGTAAATGTGCCCCATGAACATGGCCATCATGAGAACCGTGGCAACGCCATGAATCATGTTGGCAATTTGCATGGTGCTGCGCTCATAAATGAGACCCGGAATGAGTTTGTCGAGGACCAAGCCAGAGCCCACCACAATGACACCCAGACCTAAAACGCCAAACCAGAAAACCACTTTCTCGCCAGCATTGAAGCGGTGTGATGGCACTTCTTGACCTGAGAACATGCCACCACCTTTTAACAACCAAGTGATGTCTTCTTTGCTGGGGAAGTTGTCCTTCAGGAAAGTAACAAACACAATGACCAGTGACACTGCAAACAAGGGGCCTGCAAAGTTGTGGATGTTTTTCAGGGCATAGGTCAACCAACCAAACAAGGCAGTACCGATGACGGGCAGAATGAAATACTTACCAAAGGCAATGACCACGCCAGACACAGCCAGCAACACAAACGCAATGGCGTTGGTCCAGTGGGCTGCGCGCTCTAGCGGCGTGAATCGCTCAATCTTGCGGCCTGTCTCGGTACCATGCAACTTCATGGTGCCTTTGCCGTAATAGAACAAGGCAATGGCCAATGCCACGATGAGCAAATGATCCAGTTGTTGCGCACTTGGCGCCATGCCTCGCCTGCTGTGGTGAGCTTGGAACCTGGGTACTGAACAAAAGGCTGAATGAGGTTGCCGGCTTCAGGCGCCTCTGACGCGGGAAGACTGCTGTAGCCCGTTACACCTGCGCCAACTTGTCGCCACATGGGTGCGTTGTTGCCAGGCTGAACCTTGCTGCGATCGCCATTGTTTTGATCTGCGTACTTGGGATCTGTGCTGGCGTCGGGTGCAATCGAAAAGATGTTGGCGCTCTGCACGCCAAGTGCACCTGTCTTGCTACTGTCGGCAGCTGCAGCAGGTGTCGCTGCAGGCGCTGGTGCCGCACTTGATGTTTGGGCTGACACACTCAGTATGCCGCCGAACATCAAGCCAGCCGCCAGAAGGCCAGACTGGATGTAATTGGTTACCGAAAATCGGTTCATGCTTGCTCT
>JBEDKQ010000099.1:0-11185 GCA_041172085.1 Pseudomonadota bacterium
CCAAACTTGGCTGCCAACACGGTTGTGATTGCAGCTGTCAATGTTGTTTTGCCGTGGTCAACGTGACCAATGGTGCCAACGTTTACGTGCGGTTTTGTCCGCTCAAATTTCTCTTTTGCCATTTCTCGACTCCGAAAAAAACATTAAAACGATTGCTCAAAAATCTGGTGCCCTTGGCGGGAATCGGACCCGCGATCTCCCCCTTACCAAGGGGGTGCTCTACCACTGAGCCACAAGGGCGGTCTTGACTCAGCACACGAAGCACTTTGTCTGCACTAACTATTACAAATAACGAATGCACCACCTCATTAAAAACTGGAGCGGGAGACGGGAATCGAACCCGCGTCATTAGCTTGGAAGGCTAGGGTTCTACCATTGAACTACTCCCGCATGTGCATGCAGCAGAGTCAGGCACATCATCTAGGCAAATGAAGTCAATTGAATGACTTTTGAACCACATTTGCCTTGATGCGTTCTTCTGATTCCAAACGCTCTGTTCTTAACAAGGTAAGTTTTGCTGGTGGAGGAGACTGGATTCGAACCAGTGTAGGCGTAAGCCAACAGATTTACAGTCTGCCCCCTTTAGCCACTCGGGCACCCCTCCTCATTTTTCTGGGGGCTGGCAAGCTCGGCAAAGGAAATTACCAAACAATTGGTTTTTTATTTTGCGCCACCAACCATTGGTTGACTTGCCCAAAGTGACCGCAGCCCATGAAGGGCAAGGGCGGCCGAAGGGCCGACAAAGGCGAAGGATGGTTGGCCTTCAAAATCAAATGACGCCCATCCTGGTTGCAGGCCTCAATACCAACGGCCTTGTTCTGCGCATGACCACCCCACAGCAAAAAAGCATGGGGCTTCGAGTCTTTGGCAAGCGCTTGAATTATTTTGTCAGTAAGTACTTCCCAACCCCATTTGCTATGGCCAGCTGGCAATCCATCTTCTACTGTGAGCACCGTGTTGAGCAACAAGACCCCCTGTTCAGCCCAACGCACAAGGCTGCCACAGTTGGCGCTTAAGGGCGGCAGGCCTCCCGTGTCTCGCTGAATTTCTTTCAAGATGTTGCGCAGACTGGGTGGAATTTTTTGACTGTCACCCACCGAAAAAGCCAAGCCTTCGGCCTGGCAGGGTCCGTGGTAGGGGTCTTGACCCAAGATGACCACGCGCACATTTTCAAAAGGGGTTAGCGCAAGGGCCTTGTAGGGGGTTCTTGGATAAACCACTTTTCCGGCCTTTAAAGAAGCCAAAAGTTTTTCTGACAAAGACTGGCCGACGTGACTTTGCCAAAAGTCTGCCAACAACTGAGCCCAAGTGGGCGACAGGTCGCCCTCGGTGGGCGGCCAATCGTCAAGTCGCAGTTGATTGGCGAAGGTCACTGAAACAAATCGGCCAAAGCCAGTCCGGGATCGGCAGCACGCATAAAGGCCTCACCCACCAAGAATGCATGAACATGGGCTTCGCGCATCTTTTGCACATCGGCGATTGACAAGATGCCGCTTTCGGTCACCAAGATGCGATCGGCAGGCACGTCTTTCATCATGCCCAGCGTGGTGTCCAAAGAAACTTCGAAGGTTCGCAAGTTGCGGTTGTTGATGCCCACCAAAGGGGTTTTGAGTTTGAGTGCGCGGTTTAATTCTTCTGCATCGTGCACTTCCACCAACACAGCCATGTCCAGGCTGCGCGCCACGGCTTCCATGTCTTTCATTTGCGCATCGTCCAAACACGCTGCAATGAGCAAAATGCAGTCGGCACCCATGACGCGGGCTTCGTAAACTTGGTAAGGGTCGACCATGAAGTCTTTGCGCAAGACAGGCAGATCACAACTGGCACGTGCTTGTTTTAAAAAGTCGGGGCTGCCTTGAAAAAATTGCGCGTCGGTTAAGACAGACAAACATGCAGCACCGTGCTCGGCATAACTTTGCGCAATGTCCGCGGGCATGAAATCAGCGCGCAGCACACCTTTGGAAGGACTGGCCTTTTTGATTTCAGCAATGACGGCGGCTTGCCCATTGTCTATTTTGTGCCGGATGGCACCGACAAAATCGCGCGTGAGCACGCGGCTCTCTGCATCGGCACGGACAGCCTCTAAAGATTTCTTGCGAAGTGACAGCTCAATTTCTTCGTGCTTCACCGCCACAATTTTTTTCAGAATGTCGCTCATACAGAGGCTCCCGCTTTTTGTGTAAAGGCCACAAACTGTTCAAGTTTGTTTTTGGCAGCGCCCGACTCAATGGCTTGACGCGCCAGCACGATGCCATCTTTGATGCTGCTTGCCACGTTGGCCGCATACAAAGCTGCGCCTGCATTCAAAATCACAATGTCGCGCGCTGCGCCCGCTTCGTTGTTCAGCACAGCGCGCAACACTGCTTGCGACGCTTCAGGTGTGTCGACACGCAGCGCACGGTTGCTGACCATGGCCATGCCAAAGTCTTCTGGGTGAATTTCGTATTCGGTGATGTGCCCATCTTTGAGTTCACCCACCAAGGTGGCAGCACCCAAACTCACCTCGTCCATGCCGTCGCGGCCATAGACCACCAAGGCATGCTCAGCACCCAAGCGTTGCAACGCGCGGATTTGAATGCCCACCAAGTCGGGGTGAAATACGCCCATCAAAATATTCGGTGCACCGGCGGGATTGGTGAGCGGACCCAAGATGTTAAAAATGGTTCTGACGCCCAACTCTTTGCGCACGGGTGCCACATTTTTCATGGCGGGGTGGTGGTTGGGTGCAAACATGAAACCAATGCCCACCTCTTGCACACACTGCGCAATTTTCTCGGGCGACAAATTGATGTTGACACCCAAGCTTTCGAGCACATCGGCACTGCCGGATTTGCTGCTGACACTGCGGCCACCATGCTTGGCGGTTTTAGCGCCAGCCGCCGCCGCGACAAACATCGAACAGGTCGAAATGTTGAATGTGTGCGAACCATCACCACCGGTGCCAACGATGTCGACCAAGTGGCGCGTATCGGGCACCACCACCTTGGTGGAAAACTCACGCATCACTTGCGCTGCCGCCGTGATTTCTCCAATGGTTTCTTTTTTGACGCGCAAGCCAGTGATCAAAGCGGCCGTCATGACGGGCGAGAGTTCGCCGTTCATGATCATGCGCATGATCTTCAGCATCTCATCGTGAAAAATCTCGCGATGCTCAATGGTTCTTTGCAGGGCTTCGTGTGGCGTGATAGGCATGGCGTTCTCTGGATTTGAATTCATAAATTGGTTGGATGCGGTGCTTGCAATTTTCAAGCCTTGAAGAATTGGCGAACAGCAGCAATGGTTCGGTCTATGCCTGCGCGGTCAACATCCAAATGCGTAACAAAGCGCAAACGGTACAAGCCCGTCATGTCGATGCCCGCTTGTTTTAAATGGGCCTGCAAGGCGGCACCTTGGGCTTTGGTCTCGCCCACCAAATCAACAAACAAAATATTGGTTTGAGGCGCTTCCATTTGCAAACCCGGAATGCCACTCAAGCCTTGTGCCAAGTGCTGCATCAATTGATGGTCTTCAGCCAAGCGCAGCACATGGTGGTCTAAGGCATAGGATGCCGCGGCTGCCATAAAGCCCGCCTGACGCAAACCACCGCCCGCCATTTTGCGCAGGCGATGCGCTTTGGCGATGAATTCTTTGGAGCCACACAGCGCAGATCCCATAGGTGCGCCCAAGCCTTTGCTGAAACACACGGACACGCTGTCAAAACACTGTGCAATGCGTTTGGCCTCGTCGTAGGGTGAGGTGCCCAACGCAGCAGCTTGCGCCACGGCCGCATTGAAAAGTCGTGCGCCGTCCAAATGACGCGCCAAGCCTTTTTGCAATGCAAATGCGCTGAACTCATTCAGATAGCTTTGAGGCAAGACCTTGCCACCCCATGTGTTTTCCAACGCCAACAATTTGGTTTTGGCAAAGTGTGCGTCGTCGGGCTTGATGGCTGCTTCAATGTCGGCCAAGGCCAAGCTACCGTCTGTCTGTTGTGTGAGGGGTTGAGGCTGCACACTTCCAAATACCGCAGCGCCACCGCCCTCCCAACGATAGCAGTGGGCCATTTGGCCAACAATGAATTCATCACCTCTTTGGCAATGCGACAGCAAACCACACAAATTGCTTTGCGTGCCAGTAGGCATGTACAGAGCCGCTTCAAATCCCAACAGATTTGCAATTTTTTCTTGCAAGGCATTGACGCTGGGGTCGTCCGCAAAGACGTCATCGCCCACCAAGGCTTGGGCCATGGCTTCACGCATGCCAGGCGTTGGGCGTGTGACGGTGTCGCTGCGCAAATCAACGCGTGGCATATCGGATGGGACTGAAACTGATGAGTTCATGTCAAGAAGCCTCCAAGAAATTTTTCAGCATGGCATGGCCGTGCTCTGTCAGGATGGACTCGGGATGGAATTGCACGCCTTCCACATTCAAATGCTTGTGGCGCACGCCCATGATTTCACCGTCATCGGTCCATGCCGTGATGTCCAAATCTGCAGGACACGATGCTCGCTCAATGGCCAAAGAGTGATACCGATTGACCGTGAATTTTTCAGGCAAGTTTTTGAACACGCCCGTTTGCTTGGTTTGTATGACGCTGGTTTTGCCATGCATCAACTCTTGGGCGCGAACAATTTTGCCGCCAAACGCAGCGCCAATGCTTTGATGCCCCAAGCACACGCCCAGGATGGGCAGCTTGCCGGCAAAGTGCTGAATGGCCGCGACAGAAATACCGGCCTCAGCGGGTGAGCATGGGCCTGGCGAGATGACCAGCCGGTCGGGGGCTTTGGCGGCAATGCCTTCTAGCGTAATTTCGTCGTTGCGAAATACTTCCACGTCAGCGCCCAGTTCGCCGAAGTACTGCACGATGTTGAAGGTAAAAGAGTCGTAGTTGTCGACCATCAACAATTTGATCTTTGCCATGTTGATTACTCCAGTCCTTCTTCCACCAACTCACTGGCGCGCAACAAGGCGCGGGCTTTGTGTTCGGTTTCTTTCCATTCCAACTCGGGCACTGAATCGGCCACCACACCTGCTGCCGCTTGTACATACAAAGTTTGGTCTTTGATAACCGCCGTGCGAATGGCAATGGCCACGTCCATGTCGCCTGCATAACTTAAATAACCGCACGCACCACCATACAAACCGCGTTTGGTGGGCTCGAGGCGATCAATCAGTTCCATGGCATGGACCTTGGGCGCGCCTGTGAGCGTGCCCGCAGGGAAAGTGGCTTTGAGCACATCCATGTTGGTCATGCCATCGTTCAAGATGCCTTCCACATTGCTCACAATGTGCATCACATGGCTGTATCGCTCCACCACAAAAGCTTCGGTCACTTTGACCGAGCCAATTTTGGCAATGCGGCCAATGTCGTTGCGCGCCAAGTCAATCAACATGACATGCTCTGCGCGCTCTTTGGGATCGTTGATCAATTCCAATTCGGCGGCTTTGTCTTTTTCGGGCGTGGCGCCGCGAGGGCGTGTGCCTGCCAAAGGCCGAATCGTGACTTTGACACCTTCTTCGGTTTGTTCTTGACGCACCAAAATTTCGGGACTGGCGCCCACCACATGGAAATCACCAAAGTTATAGAAGTACATGTACGGGCTAGGATTCAAAGACCTGAGCGCACGGTACAAAGACAAAGGGCTTTCTGTGTAGCGCTTTTTGATGCGCTGCCCCACTTGCACTTGCATGAAGTCGCCGGCTGCAATCAGTTCTTTGGCTTCCAGCACGGCTTTTAAATAATCTTCTTTCTTGAAGTCGCGTTCTGCAGGATGTGTTTGCGTCGAACTCACCACGGGTGCGCTGACCGAATACTTCAGCAAATCTTTGAGTTCACGCAGACGTTTTTTGGCTTTGGAATACGCTTCGGGTACGCCTGGGTCGGCATACACAATCAAGTAAAGTTTGCCGGACAAGTTGTCGATCACCGCCAACTCTTCGCATTGAAGCAACAAGATGTCGGGCGTTCCTAAAGTATCTGGCGGGCAAGACTGCTCGAGTTTTTTCTCGATGTAGCGCACAGCGTCGTACCCAAAATAACCCGCCAAGCCACCGCAAAAACGCGGCAAGCCCGGCCGCAGTGCCACCTTGAATCGCTTTTGGTATTGCTCGATGAAATCGAGTGGATTGCCTGTTGCCGTTTCCACCACCACGCCATCGGTCACCACTTCGGTTTTGGCTTCTGCGCCAAAGCCGCTGGCTTGCAACAATGTTTTGGCAGGCAAGCCAATGAAGCTGTAGCGACCAAAGCGCTCGCCACCCACGACCGACTCCAACAAAAAGCTGTACTGACCGCCATCTTTGGCGTGGGCCAGTTTTAAGTAAAGGGACAGCGGCGTTTCTAAATCGGCAAACGCTTCCAGCATCAGTGGAATACGGTTAAAGCCCTGTTGCGTCAGGCTTTTGAATTCAAGTTCTGTGATCACGATCGGAGACTCCGTTCAGGATGGTTGGGCCGAAGTGCGCAGTCTTTGCGTCAATGAAAAAGGGCCAACCGGTACATTCATTTGTTCAAGTGAAGCTTGAACACTGGGGTGGCAGCCAAAAAGCTGCCGATTCTAGGCAAATTAGGCTGGCTGACGCCAAGACCAGGCTCCCCGGCCACATACGGCCGGCAGTGCTTCTGCAAAGAGTGAATGAATGGAGATCATGTTGCGCTTAGTGTATCAAAGCTGGCGGGCTTGCCCCCCACGCCACGTCAGCCTGCACTTAATTCTTTGCGCATGGCCTGAATGACCGCCGCGTAATCGGGTTTGCCAAAGATGGCACTGCCCGCCACAAAGGTATCGGCACCTGCATCGGCGACACGGCGAATGTTGTCCACTTTGATGCCGCCGTCGACTTCAAGGCGAATGTCTTTTCCAGATTTGTCAATCCACTGACGGGCCATCTCAATTTTTCGCAACGCACTGTCAATGAAACTTTGTCCGCCAAAGCCAGGGTTGACCGACATGATGAGAATGAGGTCGATGTCGTCAATGACCCACTCCAGCACATCCAAGGACTCGGCTGGGTTAAACACCACACCCGCTTTGCAGCCCTTTGATTTGATGGCTTGCACGCTTCGGTGCACATGGCTTGAGGCGTCTGGGTGAAAACTGATGAGGTCGGCGCCGGCATCCGCAAAGGCAGCGGCCAAGGCATCGACAGGTTGCACCATCAGGTGCACATCAATGGGCACATCTTTGCCATCGGCCGTTTTGGCGTGAGGCTTAAGCGCTTGGCAAATCATGGGGCCAAACGTCAGGTTGGGCACGTAATGGTTGTCCATCACGTCGTAATGAATCCAGTCGGCGCCGGCAGCAATGACATTGCGCACTTCTTCACCCAAACGGGCAAAGTCGGCAGACAACAGTGAGGGGGCAATGCGGTAAGTGGTCATGCCTGAATTGTCGCATTTTGCAATGCGCATTTGCAGCTTGCGGTTATGCTTGCGCCTATGGGTGAGTTTGATCTGATCGAGGCTTTCTTCAAGCGACCAGCGCGGCACGCTACGCTGGGTGTGGGAGACGACTGCGCCTTGTTGGCCATCACGCCGGGTCAACAATTGGCCATTTCCAGCGACATGTTGGTGGAAGGGCGCCACTTTCTCTCTACCGTCAACCCTCGTCTTTTAGGTCACAAGGCCTTGGCCGTGAACCTGAGTGATTTGGCCGCTTGTGGCGCCAAACCAAAAGCCTTCATGTTGGCCTTGTCTTTGCCCCAAGTTGATCCGCAATGGCTGTCAGCTTTTTCTGAAGGCCTTTGGGCATTGGCCGACGAACACGACATAGACCTGATCGGCGGTGACACCACGCGCGGTCCTTTGAACATTTGCATCACGGTGCTGGGTGAAGTTCCCGCTTCTCAAGCCTTGCTCCGTAGCGCTGCGCAGGCAGGTGATGACATTTATGTCAGTGGCCATTTAGGCGATGCGCGTTTGGCCTTGGAAGTTTTTAGAGGCGCCCTGCAAGTCCCTGAGAATGTTTTTGAAAGTGCACGTTTGCGCATGGAGCAGCCTACACCACGCGTTGCTTTAGGTCTTGCTTTGCGCGGGATTGCCCATGCAGCGGCCGACATCAGCGATGGTCTGCTTGGCGATTTGGGCCACATCTTAAAAGCCAGTGGCGTTGGGGCCATCCTTGAAACACAGCAAGTGGCCAGCACTTTGTCTTGTACGTCGAATTCTCAAAGTCAATTTCAGCTTGATTTAGAACAGCAGTTGGCACTGACTTTGGCTGGCGGCGACGATTATGAATTGGTCTTTACGGCAGCCCCATCACAAAGAGCTGCCGTCACGGCGGCCGCAAAAGCAAGCCAAACACCGGTCACCCTCATTGGCCAAATCAGTGCTTCTCAGGAAGTGATCCTGCGCAAGGCCGATGGGGACGTTTTGCCCAACCGCTTTGCTTCTTTTGACCATTTCAAAAGCGCATGAGACCCACGGCTGGCTTCATGCTGAAACATCCAGCACATTGGATTGCACTGGGTTTTGGTTCTGGCCTTTCACCCAAAGCGCCCGGTACAGTGGGCACCTTGTGGGCCTGGGCCAGTTGGTGGTTTTTTCATGAACACTTGACCCCAATCGAGTGGGGCTGTCTCATTGCGGTCTCGACTTTGGTCGGATGGTGGGCCTGCAAAGTCACCGCCGAAAACATGGGCATTGCCGATCCTGGCGCCATTGTGTGGGATGAGGTGGTGGCTTTTTGGCTCATTTTGTGGGTGTTGGCACCTACCTCTTTCGTGACACAACTGTTAGCATTTGCACTGTTTAGATTTTTTGATGCAGCCAAGCCAGGTCCGGTTGCTTGGGCAGACCGTTTGTTCAAAGGTTTTGGTTGGCAAGGTGCCGCTGGCATTTTGTTAGACGATTTTGTTGCGGCTTTTTGTACCCTGTTGTGCTTTGCGCTTTGGAGGGCCTCATGACACCAGCCATTCTTCAAATTTGCCAAGAACTGGCAACTGCTTTGCAATCAAAGCACGCCACCATGGCCACTGCAGAAAGTTGTACAGGCGGTTTGATAGCCGCCAGTTGTACCCATTTGTCGGGATCAAGTGCTTGGTTTGAGCGCGGCTTTGTGAGTTACGCCAATGAGGCCAAAGCAGAGATGCTCTCGGTTCCGGCATCTCTTATTTCGAAGTACGGCGCTGTCAGTGAAGAAGTGGCCAAAGCCATGGCGCTGGGTGCGCTTGCCAGGTCTCGGGCCCAATTCAGCGTAGCGGTGACGGGCATTGCCGGCCCAACTGGCGGCAGCGATGCCAAACCTGTTGGCACCGTGTGGTTGGCCTGGGCACAAATTGAACCGGCACAGTGCGTGGCCATGCGCAAAGTGTTTCCAGGTGATCGCCAGGAGGTCCGGTTGGCCACCACCGAATTGGCACTGGGCCAACTATTGAAAATGGTTGATCGCAAAATTTAAAGCGCCTGAATGCACGAAGCAGATTTGGCGTCACTTTAAGTGGTCTGCAGTGCCCAAAAAAAATGCCCACCGAAGTGAGCATTTATTCAATTAGCGAGCAAGTAAATTGCTGCTTAATTTGGTTGCGGGGGCCGGATTTGAACCAACGACCTTTGGGTTATGAGCCCAACGAGCTACCAGACTGCTCCACCCCGCGGTAAAAACGTTAAAGCCAACTATTTGCGCAATTAGGCTGCGGGTGCTTGGTCTGCCACGTCTGGGCGGTCAACCAATTCAACCAAGGCCATTGGCGCGTTGTCACCCACGCGGTAACCCATTTTCAAGATGCGTGTGTAGCCACCTGGGCGTGCATTGAAGCGAGGACCGAGGTCTGTGAACAACTTGGTGACGCTGTCGCGATCGCGCAAACGGTTGAACGCCAAGCGGCGGTTGGCCACTGTGTCGACTTTGGCCAATGTGATCATAGGCTCGATCACGCGGCGCAATTCTTTGGCCTTAGGTACAGTTGTCTTGATGACTTCGTGCTCAATGATGGAGTTCATCATGTTTTGCAACATTGCCAAGCGGTGTGAGCTTGTGCGATTGAGTTTTCGTAATCCGTGTCCGTGACGCATGGTGCTAATCCTTTCTTTATTAATCAGGCAGCCGTATCAGGTACTGCCCGTGCACTGCCCACCCCGGGAACTAAGGCGGTGGGACTTTTGAGAAGTCCGCTATTTTAGCGGAACTGCTTAACGCTTTTCTAAACCAGCAGGTGGCCAGCTTTCGAGCTTCATGCCCAATGTCAAACCACGTGAGGCCAAAACTTCTTTGATCTCGTTGAGTGACTTGCGACCCAAGTTAGGGGTCTTGAGCAATTCGTTTTCGGTGCGCTGAATGAGGTCGCCGATGTAGTAAATGTTTTCTGCTTTGAGGCAGTTGGCAGAGCGAACGGTGAGTTCGAGCTCGTCCACTGGGCGCAGCAAAATAGGATCGAAGCTGCTGGCACCACCACGCTGTGCGGGTGCGTCGAATGCAGACAACTCGCTGCCTTCGAGCTGTGCAAACACAGCCAACTGCTCAACCAAAATTTTGGCAGAAGAGCGAACGGCATCTTCAGCGCTGATGGCACCATTGGTTTCCATCTCGATGACCAACTTGTCGAGGTCGGTACGCTGCTCAACGCGAGCGCTTTCGACTGTGTAGCTAACGCGCTTCACGGGGGAGAAAGAGGCGTCGAGAACAATGCGTCCCACAGACTTTGTAGGTTCGTCGGCAAAACGGCGCATAGAACCAGGCACATAGCCACGGCCTTTTTCAACCTTGATTTGCATGTCGAGTTTGCCGCCTTGTGACAGGTTGGCAATGACGTGCTCGGGGTTGATGATTGATGATTTCTACGTCGTGCGGTGTTTGGATGTCGGCCGCTGTGACGGGGCCTTCGCCATCTTTGCGCAAGCTGAGAGTCACTTCATCTCGGTTGTGCAATTTAAAGACCACACCTTTGAGGTTCAACAAGATGTTGACAACATCTTCTTGCACGCCGTCAATGGATGAGTACTCGTGAACAACACCCGCGATGGTGACTTCTGTGGCGGAATAACCGACCATGGAAGACAACAAAACGCGGCGCAGCGCGTTGCCCAAAGTATGACCGTAGCCACGCTCAAAAGGCTCCAAGGTGACCTTGGCGCGGTTGGGGCCGAGTTGTTCGACTTGGATGGCTTTAGGTTTCAACAGATTGGTTTGCATTCAGACTTCCTCTCAATACCCCCGGTTCGTTACACCGGTAAGGCTGATGAAGCACCCAAACCGCGATGCATCGCGGT
>JBEDKQ010000100.1:0-10584 GCA_041172085.1 Pseudomonadota bacterium
CTTAAAGTGCGACAATAGCGGGTTAATGACCGCCTCTTTTTCAAATCTATCGCTGGCTGAACCGCTGGCACGTGCCGTAGCCGAAATGGGCTACGAATCCATGACGCCCATTCAAGCCCAGGCCATTCCTGTGGTTTTGACTGGGAAAGACGTGATGGGCGCTGCGCAAACAGGTACCGGTAAAACCGCGGCCTTTTCGCTGCCGCTGCTTCAGCGTTTGCTCAAGCACGAAAACACATCCACCTCACCCGCACGTCACCCTGTTCGCGCCTTGGTACTTTTGCCTACGCGCGAATTGGCCGATCAGGTGGCGCAGCAAATCAAGATGTACGCCAAGTACACCCAAATGCGCAGCGCTGTGGTGTTCGGCGGCATGGACATGAAGCCCCAAACCCTTGAGCTCAAAAAGGGCGTTGAGATTTTGGTGGCCACACCAGGCCGATTGCTCGATCACATCGAAGCTAAAAATGCGGTGCTCAATCAAGTTGAATATGTGGTGCTCGATGAAGCCGACCGCATGCTCGACATTGGCTTCTTGCCGGACTTGCAGCGCATCTTGAGCTTTTTGCCCAAGCAGCGCACCACGCTTTTGTTCTCGGCCACCTTTTCGCCCGAGATTAAGCGTCTGGCTGGCAGTTACCTGCAAGACCCTATCACCATTGAAGTTGCACGTCCCAACGAAACCGCTTCTACAGTTGAGCAACGTTTTTATGCAGCGCAAGACGATGACAAGCGCCGTGTGGTCAAGGCGGTGCTCAATCAGCGCGGCATCAAGCAAGCCTTCATTTTTGTGAACAGCAAATTGGGCTGCGGCCGTTTGGCGCGCTCCCTAGAACGCGAGGGTTTAAAAACCGCAGCTTTGCACGGTGATAAATCGCAAGACGAGCGTTTGAAAGCCCTCGAAGCCTTCAAGAAAGGCGAAGTCGATTTGCTGGTGTGTACCGATGTGGCTGCGCGCGGTTTGGACATCAAAGATGTGCCCGCCGTGTTCAATTTTGATGTGCCCTTCAATGCCGAAGATTATGTCCACCGCATTGGCCGAACTGGACGCGCTGGCGCATCCGGATTGGCCGTAACCTTGGTCTCACCCTCCGACATGCGTTTGGTCGGTGACATTGAAAAGCTGATCAAAAACAAGCTCGAAGTTGAAACCTTTCCTCTTGAGCAAGACCGCTCTAGCAGCCCTCAGGGTGAAGGCCGTCGTGAAGAAAGACGGCCCGAGCGCCGTGATGATCGCCGTCCGGAACGGGGCTTTGAGCGCCGTCGAGAAGATGAAGGCGATCGTCGAAGCAGCTTTAGACCGCCTCAGGTTTCCAGAGATCCATTCTTTGAGAAACCCTATGAAGCGCAAGAACCTGCCCAGTCTGAGAGCGGTTCAGCCTCTTGGGAGGCCAGCCCTAAATCTGCTGCGGCGCGTCCTGGTATGTCGGCCAACATCAAGCCCAAACGCAAAGTTCAGCTGCCGTTGTCTAACGGGGACTTTCCCGAAATAAATTCTTTGCATTCCCCTGTCAAAATGGGGGGATGAACTTCAAAACACCTGCCACCCTGGCCCTGGTCTCCCTCACTTCAACGTGGGGCTTGGCACAAACAAGCTCACCCCCCAACGCACCTGTGCAAGACATGGGTCGGGTTGAAATCAAGAGCAATCGCGACAATGTCATGGAAGAACGTCGGCAGTCGACTGCCGCCAAAATTCGACTGCCGCCAAAATTGTCATTGGCCGTGAAGAGTTGGACAAGCAAGGCGATGGCACCGTGGGCGAGGTCTTGAAGCGATTACCTGGCGTCACCATTCAAGGCGCGCCTGGTCGTGGTGGCGCTATTCGCATGCGTGGCCTAGGTGGTGGTTACACGCAAATTTTGCTTGATGGTCAACGGGTGCCACCTGGTTTTTCGGTGGAGTCGCTCACGCCCGAGATGGTTGAAAAAATTGAAATCATGCGGGCGCCCACAGCAGAAACAGGCGCGCGCGCTATTGCAGGCACCATCAACATCGTGCTCCGTGAAGGCATGAACGCCAACCCAGACGATTTGAAGTTTGGCAGCAGTTTTGAACATGGTCAGCGCTCGGAAGGTTTGAACTGGATCCGCAATCTCAAATCTGAACCGCTTAACGGCACCCTCACAATTTCTGCCATGAACCAATGGCGACCCGAAGACAACACCACACAAACCGAGACCGATGTCGAGGCCTTGGGCCGCATGCCTGCTTGGTCTTCAGAGCGCGAGCGACACACGGTCAACTTGGGTCATCGCCAAAGCCTGAATGCCAATGCGCGTTTGATGTGGCGTGGCGAGCAAGGTAAGTCCCTGGTCTTGATGCCCTTCATGGTGTACTCAGAATTCAGCAGTCAAGGGCGCGTAGACTTGTCAGAAAATAAAACCATTGGAGGTTTTGCACAGCCCATGGCCACAGACAGCGCACAGACCGGCAACAACAACCGATTTGTCATGACCCGCCTTAACGGCCAATGGAACCAACGCTTTTCTGCAGACACACGCTTTGAATTTAAATTTGGTCTGGGCGAGTCACACTACAAATCCCAATTCAATCAGTTGTCATTAGGCAATGGCAGCCTTCTCAGCACCCTGGAAGAGTCTCAGAGCTTCAAAGATTTATCGCAGACTTGGAACGGCAAGCTGACACAGGTCCTAAGCAACGGTCACCAATGGGTCAGTGGTGCAGAGATAGAGACTGTTCGTCGACATGAAGATGCGGTTGCGGAGGTCTCTGACGATGCCGGCAACTTGCGTGCCCGCACCAATCGATGGGCCATCTACACGCAAGACGAGTGGTCCATCAACCCCAACTGGAGTGCCCATGCCGGTTTGCGATACGAAAGCATCTTGACCGAAGGCAGCAACGACGAAGGTGAGAAGCGCAACAAGAGTGGCGTCCTCACCCCCTTGCTGCACGCGGTCTGGAAACCTGTACCGCAAAGCAAAGATCAAGTGCGCATGAGCCTGACCCGAAGCTACAAAACCCCCACCTTGTTCAACTTGGTGGCACGGACGGCCTTGTCACGCGAGGCTAACAGCCCAACGCGCCCCGACCGTATTGGCAACCCTGGCTTGAAGCCCGAGTTGGCCACGGGCATTGACATCGCCTTTGAACGTTACTTGGCAGAGGGTGGTGTGCTCAGTGCCAATGTGTTCAGGCGCAACATCAGTGACCTGATTCGTTATGTCACCAGCGAACGTTACGACACCGTGTGGGCGCCTGGACAAAGGCGCTTTGTGTCCAGCCCACAAAATGTGGGCGATGCCATCACACAAGGTTTGGAGTTGGAGGCCAAGTTTCGCCTCGACCAAGTCAGCGCTGGCGCAGCACCTGTCGACATTCGCAGCAACTTGAGTTTCTTCAACTCACGCGTTTTGGATGTTTTGGGTCCCAACAATCGTTTGGACCAACAGCCCAAAATGACGGCCAACTTGGGTGCCGACTACCGCATCCGCGCCATCCCTTTAACTTTGGGCGGCAATGTCAATGTGAATCCAGACTACACCACTCGACGCACAGAAACACAATGGGCTTACCAAGGATCTAAGCGTGTGGTCGATGTGTATGGTTTGTGGAAGTTCAATCCTGCAACAGCCTTGCGCGTGACAGTCAGCAATCTGGTGCCACGCGATTACCTCACGGGCACCACGTACCTAGGTAACGGTTTTTCAGAAACAGCCAATACCAACACTCGCAACTGGCAAAACGTGCAAGTGCGTTTGGAAATGAAAATTTAATCAAGGAAAATTATGAGTGCAAAAACCGCCGCTTGGTACGACAGCATGTACAACAACCGTGCACTGGTGCCTGATCATGCAGCCCATTTTGCGCTATGGGCGCAGACTTCTGCCGAGGCACGTGCGCGATTGAAGTGCACCCTGGACATTGCCTACGGCGATGGCCCCAACGAAACCCTAGACATCTTTCCTGCCAACAAACCCAATGCACCCGTGGTCGTGTTCATTCATGGTGGCTACTGGCGCAGTTTAGACAAAGCCGACCACTCATTTGTGGCGCCACCCTTGCACGACATGGGCGCCTGTGTGGTGGTGGTTAACTATGCCTTGTGTCCTGGTACGGCCGAGGCACCCGTCACCATTCCCGACATTGCCCAGCAAATGGTGAAAGCATTGGCTTGGACATGGCACCACATTGCGCAGCATGGTGGCAATCCGAAAGACGTTACGGTGGCAGGGCACTCAGCCGGTGGACATTTGGCCGCCATGTTGTTGGCCTGCGATTGGAAGCAAGTTGACAAAAGCATGCCAGCACATTGGATTCAAAAAGCTTTGTCTATTTCTGGTTTGTACGACCTCACGCCCTTGCGCAAAACACCTTTCTTGCAAGACTCTTTGCGCCTCACAGCCAAGCACGCACAGATGGCCAGTCCCGCCCTGTGGCCACGGCCCAAGAAGGGCGTGTTGTACACGGTGGCAGGTCGCGATGAGAGCCCAGAGTTTTTGCGACACAACCGTTTGATTCATCAAACCTGGGGTCCCAAAACGGTACCTGTTTGTGAAGATTTGGCAGGTCTCAACCACTTCAGCATCGTGACCGACATCACAAAAAAAGGCACTCGATTGAGTGCCTTGATGAAGCAGCTGATCAACCTAAATTAGCTTGATATTTGCAACGCTTTGTTCGATCAGTTGGATGCGCGCTTTTTCTGCACCGCTGACCACACGGGTGGCAATACCAAGCAGATCAACACCACAGCCAGCAGTGTGAAGGACATGGGGCGGTCCCAGAAGACCGACCAGTGGCCTTCACCAATGGACAGGGCGTTGCGCATTTGCGCTTCGGCCAGCGGGCCCAAAATCATGCCCACAATGACCGGTGCCACAGGGAAGTCGTAGCGGCGCATCAATGTACCCAACAGACCAAAGCCATACATGATGAACAAATCGAAGCTGCTCTGGCGCATGCCATACACACCCACGGTGGCAAAAATCAAAATGCCTGCATACAGCTGAGGCTTTGGAATCTTGAGCAGCTTGACCCAGAGGCCCACCAGCGGCAAGTTCAAAACCAACAGCATCACGTTGCCGATGTACAAAGACGCGATCAAAGCCCAAACCAAACCTGACGAAGTTTGAAAAAGTTGAGGGCCGGCTTGAATGCCGTAGTTTTGCAACGCCGACAACAAAATGGCAGCTGTCACAGAGGTTGGAATGCCCAAGGTGAGCAGCGGCACCAAGGTGGCTGTGACTGCAGCATTGTTGGCAGCTTCTGGGCCTGCCACACCTTCGATGGCACCCGTGGTGCCAAACTCTTCTTGGTGTTTAGACAGCTTCTTTTCGGTGGCGTAGCTCAAGAAGGTCGGGATTTCAGAACCACCGGCTGGGATGGTGCCAAAAGGAAAACCAATGGCAGTCCCGCGAAGCCATGCGGGCCAAGACCTGCGCCACTCTGAAGGTGTCATTTGGACGCGGGTCAGGCGGTTCATGTCGGCGCTGCCCTTACCTTCGTAAAGGGCGTTGTACATAACTTCAGACACAGCAAACAAACCTACGGCAATCAGGACCGTCTCGATGCCATCCATGAATTCAGGAATGCCCGCGGTGTAACGCACTTGACCTGAAATCTGGTCCATGCCAATGAGTCCCAATGCGAGCCCAATGAACAAAGCAGTCAGGCCGCGGACGGTGCTTTGGCCCAACACAGCACTCACGGTAATGAAAGCCAACAGCATCATGCAGAAATACTCAGGCGGGCCTAACTTGACAGCAAATTCAGCAACCATGGGGGCAAACAAGGTGACCAAGATGGTGGCCAGTGTGCCCGCTACAAAGGAGCCAATGGCGGCCGTGGCCAAGGCCGAACCTGCTCGGCCATTTTTGGCCATCTTGAAGCCTTCTAGGGCGGTCACCATGGTGCCTGTTTCGCCAGGGGTGTTCAGCAAGATGGAGGTGGTTGAACCGCCATACATGGCGCCGTAATAAATGCCTGCAAAGAAGATCATGGAGGCTGTGGGTTCGACTTGCGCTGTAATGGGCAAGAGCATGGCCACCGTGACGGCTGGGCCAATGCCTGGCAACACCCCGATGGCTGTGCCCAGTGCGCAGCCTACAAAGGCCCACATTAAATTGATGGGTGTACCGGCTGTGACAAAACCCGCCAGCAAATTATTCCAAGTGTCTAACATGATGTGCTTTCGGGGTTTAGAGCCAAGGCGTGCCGGTCAAATTTGGCAAGTTGATGGCCAAGAACAAAGTGAAGAGCCAGAAGACGGGTGCGGCTATCAAGAAGCCCAAGACAAAGTCTTTGAGCGTTTGCAAGAGATTGCCTGCGGCATCACCTTGCGAGATGCGAAGGCCTCGAACAGCCAGTACAAAACACAATGCGCAGCTCAGAATAAAACCGGCGGTAGTGATCAGAGCCGCATTGGCCAAAACGCCAGCGGAAACCCATGCAAAAGCATGCCAATCAGCATGTTCTGCACCTGAAGCTTCTGGCAAGTTGCGATAACCGCCTGTCAGTGATTCCCAGAGCAACCAAGCAGAGCAAGCCGCTAAAAAAACAGCGACCACCCAAGGTAAAAAATTAGGACCGACGCCTGCATAACCAGCTTCTGAAGAAATGCCTGTGGCACCCCACATCATGAGCAAAGACAAGGCCAAACCCAAAAGGGCAATGCCGATTTGGGTGGCGGAGCGTGGGGGTGCCGAAGTGGCTGACAGTTCAGACATGGAATTCATACTTTCAAAAAGAAGTCTGGGTCCCGCAGGACCCAGATGAAGGTGGAACCGTTCATTGATTCAGCCCACCTAATCTCGATCAGTCGGGTGACTTAAATCATGCCTGACTTGACCATGGTGGCGCGCAAGCTTGCAAACTCGCGGTCCACGAAATCGTCGAACTCTGGGTTGGCCATCCAAGCGGCTGTCCAGTTGTTTTTGTCCAAAGACTCGGCCCAAGATTTTGACTTGGTGGCTTTCAAGACCATGTCTGTGAGCGCTTTGCGCTGCGCTGCTGTGATGCCCGCAGGTGCATAGACACCACGCCAGTTGCCAATGTCGACGTTGTAGCCTTGCTCGATCATGGTGGGGATATCAATGCCCTTCAAGCGCTTGGGCGACGTGACTGCAATGGGGCGCATCTTGCCAGTCTCGATGTACTGTTGGAACTCGCTGTAACCACTACCGCCCACTGTGACGTTGCCGCCCAAAATGGCCGCAACCGCTTCGCCGCCGCCACGGAAAGGCACATAGTTGATCTTGGCTGCATCCACGCCTACTTCGCGAGCCAACATGGCCGCTGCAATATGCTCTGTAGAGCCACGTGAACCGCCGCCCCACTTGACACTGCCGGGGTCTTTTTTCATTTGCTCAACCACATCTTTCATGGTTTTGAGGGGCGAATTGGCGGGCACCACAAACACGTTGTACTCGCTGGTTAAACGGGCAATGGGGGTGACTTTGTCCAGGCTAACAGGCGGCTTACCGGTAATGATGCCGCCCAACATGACAGCGCCCATGACCATGAGGGAGCTGCCATCGCCTTTGGTGGCGTTGGCGTATTGCGCCAAGCCAATGATGCCGGCTGCGCCTCCTTTGTTTTCGTATGTGACCGAGCTGGCCACACCAGACTCTTGCAGGGCTTTGCCCAAGGCGCGACCCGTGGTATCCCAGCCACCGCCTGGGTTGGCGGGAATCATCATTTTGATGTTGGCCGCGGCCAATGAGGGCAATGACAGACTAGAGCCTGCAGCCAACGCTAAAACTGATTTGATGAACTGATCGCGACGCATGGTGTCTCCTTTTGAGTGCAAAATCGATGGCCAATGATGGTCTCTTAAACTGTCAATTGGCTGTCCAGAATCCTAGGGAAAGTACTGATTCATGCGCTTGTTGTTGGTCGAAGACGACCCCTATTTACAAGAGAACTTGGTCCGCAGTTTGTCGCGGCGTGGTTTTCAAGTGACGTCTGCATCCACCGCGGCACAAGCCGTGTCTCTTTGGCAGAGCTTGCGGCCCGATGTGGTGCTACTGGATTTGACGCTGCCCGATGGCGATGGCTTGAATGTGGTGTCTCAAGTTCGTCAAATGGGGCTCACCACCCCCGTGTTGGTCTTGACTGCACGTGCCACGGTAGGCGATCGGGTGCTGGGACTGAACTCAGGGGCTGACGATTACATGGCCAAGCCCTTTGACTTGGACGAACTCGAGGCGCGCTTGAATGCGCTTTATAGACGGATCAAAACGTCACAAACAGACGCAGGGCAAGTGCGTGCCGGTCTGCAAACGCTTCATTTGGGCGCAGTTTCTCTAGACACCTTGAATGGCGTTGCCTACTTGCATCAACAAGCCATGGAGTTGACGCCGAGGGAAGTTGCCATGTTGCAAGCTTTGATGGCGCACGCAGGGCAGGCAGTGTCCAAAGAGCGTTTGTTCAGTGCGGTGTTTCCCGACGAATTGGATGTGCAGTTTGAAGCCATTGAAGTGGTGGCCTATCGACTGCGCAAAAAGTTGACCGACACAGGAATCAGCTTGGTGACCTTGAGGGGTCTGGGCTATTTGTTGAAGACGGCGAGCTGATCGATGTTGTCGCCCGCAAAAATGTCCATGCGCCGGCAATTGTTGCTGGGCATTTTGCTGCCAGTGTTGTTGTTGGTGGGTTTGAACGCTTGGAGCCTCTATGAAGAAGCATTGAGTGCTTCTGATGTAGCCTACGACCGAAGCTTGCTGGCTTCAGCCAAAACCATCAGTGAACAATTGGATGTGGAAGGCTATGATGACTTGGCCAAGATCATCGCTTTGGTCCCTTATGCCGCCACAGAAGCATTTGAAGCCGACAACCAAAGCCGCTTGTATTACAAAGTCTCCCATCTGAACGGCGCCGTGGTCTCTGGTTTTGCCGACATGCCTGCTTGGAAAGGTGAAATTCCAGCCAAACCTGCTTATGCAGCTTTGGTTGATTTTTACAACGACCGTTACCAAAACGAGGATGTGCGTGTGGCCACCTTGCTGCAGCCAGTGGTGAGTGAAACGGGCCGGGCCATGGCCGTCATTCAAGTTGCTGAGACCCTAGAGCTAAGACAGTCCTTGGCGCGCGAATTGTTGGTCGGTACTTTATGGCGCCAAGCTTTGTTGCTGGCCATCATTGCATTGGTGGTGGTGGCTGTGGTGCAGAGAGCGACGCAACCTGTTCGCGAGCTTTCTGAGCATTTGGAAAATAGATCTGAACACGATCTGGCACCGCTGTCTTTTGCAGATGCACCGCAAGAAATACAGCCGCTGATTCAAGCGACCAATCACGTGATGCTAAAACTGCAGTCCTTGTTGGCGCAACAAAAAGGCTTTGTTCGCGATGCCGCGCATCAACTTAGAACGCCGCTGACTGTTTTAAAGCTTCAAGTGCAATCTGCACAGCGTGGCGATTTGAACAGCGAGCAAGCCTTGCATGACATTGGTTTGACCATTGATCGCGCCACGCAATTGGTCAATCAAATGTTAGCCTTGGCCAAGGTAGAGCAACTGTCGGTTTCTGCGCAGCCTGTTGTGAGCGATTTTTCAGAAGTGGCGCGTGAGGTAGCCTTAGAGTTAGCACCACTCATGGCAGAACGCAATTTGGATTTTGAAATCATCACAGCACCTAGCAAGGTGCGAGGCCCTGATTGGATGCTGCGCGAACTCACACGCAATGTGCTGGACAACGCCATTCGTCACAGCCCGCTGCAAGGCCGCTTGAAACTGAGCATTGCCAGTCGTGATGATTGTGTGGTTTTTAATTTGAGAGACGAAGGCCCGGGTTTATCTGCCGACTTGCAAGCGCGATTGTTTCAACCGTTTTCTGCGGGTGATACGCGCCACGGCAGTGGCTTGGGGCTGTCAATTTGCTTGGGTATTGTGCAATCGTTGCAAGGTGAAATCAAGCTCACCAACGACCCCATGCCCGGGGCAAGCAGCGGTTTGAACTGCGAAGTGCAGTTCAAACTTGCCGCATAGCACGTTGCGATTACATCAAGAGATGTTCGCCGGCGTTGTCGCCGCCCAAAATCACGTAGTTCACTTTGCGAATGTCCATGAGCTTGGTGCCGCCTGAGTAGCTGATCGAGCTTTGGGTGTCTTGCTCCATCTCAATCAGTGTATTGGCCAACTTGCCCTTGATGGGTTCCAAGATGCGCTTGCCTTCCACGTGCTTGTACTCGCCTTTGTTAAAGTCGGAGGCCGAGCCGTAGTACTCTTTGTAGAGCTTGCCGTCCACTTCCACAGTGGCGCCAGGCGACTCTTCGTGGCCTGCCAACATCGAGCCAATCATGATCATGGTGGCGCCAAAGCGAATGCTCTTGGCAATATCGCCGTGCTCACGAATGCCGCCGTCGGCAATGATGGGCTTGGTGGCCACACGGGCACACCATTTGAGGGCAGACAATTGCCAGCCACCGGTACCAAACCCCGTTTTGAGCTTGGTGATGCAAACCTTGCCCGGGCCAATGCCCACTTTGGTGGCATCGGCGCCCCAGTTTTCCAAATCGATGATGGCTTCGGGCGTACCCACGTTGCCAGCAATGATGAAAGACTTGGGCAGCTTTTCTTTCAGGGTGTGAATCATCTTTTGCACGCTGTCGGCATGGCCGTG
>JBEDKQ010000101.1:0-8823 GCA_041172085.1 Pseudomonadota bacterium
AGCCGTTTCATCATGGATGCCAAGTCGGTGGTGGGCGCTTCTGGCCTGATGCAGGTGATGCCAGCCACTGCCAAGTGGACGGCCAAGAAGATTGGCTTGACTAATTTCCAGTTGCCGCAGCTCAATGAACATGAGACCAATGTGGCAATTGGCACGGGTTACCTCAAACTGGTACTCGATGATTTTGATGGCTCGATGCCGTTGGCAGCAGCGGCCTATAACGCGGGTCCTAGCAGGTCTCGCAATTGGCGCAAGGGACCTGTCTTGGAGGCCGCCATTTGGGCGGAGAACATTCCATTCACAGAGACGCGGGACTATGTGAAAAAAGTTTTATCGAACACCACAAATTACGCGGCCATCATGACTGGTCAGCCGCAATCCTTGAAGGCGCGGTTAGGGACTGTGGGGCCTCGTAACGCTCAGGCACCTGAGGAAAACACGGACTTGCCGTGAGAGAGCAGTTGGGAGGATAAGGTGAGGGGGCTTCCTCATACTGGGGTACCAGAAATCGTTCAGCCCCCTCACCCTATCCTCCCAACTTTCTTGGAGTTCGAATAAATGGGGTCAGAGCAACATTAATTTGGTCAATCGAAGGGGCTAAAGGCTAAGGGGGGCTGAACGATTTCTGGTACCCCAGTATGAGGAAGCCCCCCTTAGCCTTTAGCCCCTTTGATTGGAAATTAATGTTGCTCTGACCCCATTTATTCACGCCAGCAACTTGTCCAAGTTGCTAGAAATCTTCTCTTCAATCTTGTCTTTAAAAGACGCCATCAAAAAACCCAGTTCTAACTTCATACTGAGTTGAGTGGCTGTGACACACAAGTAGCCAGAAGCACCAGCGCGCTCAAAGCTCAGGCGGTCTTGCAATTCGCCTTTTTCGTTCGTTTCGTTGGCCACATAAGTGCAGTCCATGCCCCAATCTGCCTCCGCTTCTTTTTGCCACTGAGCGGCTACGGCACGGGCTTTTTCCATGCCAAGAGTGTGATCGCGTTGGATAAAAATTTCAGCCATTTCTTCAAGCTTTCTTCAAGAGTGCCACCTCAACCTGGCAATCGTAAAACACAGGTGCACGGCCCAAGTCAGTGAGCAATTGACTGGTCACTTCGTTCACGTTGGTGCCATTCAGGCCCATCTTGCGCCACCAAATGCCCAAGCCGTTCACAACCCCTGGGCGCGCACGCGACGTAACGTCTGCTTTGCAATGGTATTCGCCGCGGTCGTTGAAAACTTTGACCGTATCGCCTGTGGCAATGCCGCGTACAGAGGCGTCTTCAAAACAAATTTCAACCAACGGTTCTTTTTCTATCTCGCGCAAACTGTCCACATTCACAAACGATGAGTTCAAGAAATTGCGCGCAGGTGGCGAAATCATGGCCAAAGGAAAGCGATGACCTGCCACAGGGACTTCGTAATTGGGAATGTGATCTGGCAAAGGATCCAGTCCTAGCGCTGCCAATCTATCGCTCACAAATTCACAGCGGCCTGAAGGCGTTGCAAAACCACCTTCTGCAAACGGCGCATCGGGCACAGGCATGGACACAAAACCCACATCTAGCAGAGTTTGGAAATCGACTTCTGGGCCCACCGCAGTGCGGCACATGCTCAGATCGTCTTCGCTAAAGCAAGGCTCTGTATAGCCCATGGCTTTGGCCAGCAAGCGGAATATTTCGCTGTTGGATTTGGCTTGCCCCACTGGCGCAATGGCGGGTCGGTTCAGCAGCACATCGGTGTGGCCATAACTGCCCTGCACATCCCAGTGTTCGAGCTGGGTGGTGGCAGGTAAGACATAGTCGGCGTAATCGGCGGTGTCGGTCTGAAAATGTTCCATCACCACGGTGAACAAATCTTCGCGCGCAAAACCCTGCACCACTTTGCCCGATTGCGGCGCGATGGCCACGGGGTTGCTGTTGTAGACCAACAGGGCTTTGACTTGCGGGCCCCATTCTGGACTGCCAGGGTGGTTCAAGTCGTTGCCAATGGTGGTCATGTTGAGTGTGCGCGGCATGCGCTTGCCCAACAAATCGGGACGGTGCAAGTCTTTTTTGTTCACCTTGAAATTGCTGGAGCTGCTGAGCAACAAGCCCCCTGCTCTGTGGCGCCAGGCGCCAGTCAAGGCTGGCAGACACGCAATGGCGCGTACGGCGTTGGCACCGCCTTTGACGCGTTGCATGCCGTAGTTCAGTCGAATGGCGGCTTGGGGTGTGGTGCCCCAGTCTTTGGCCAAGGTACGAATCAGTTCAGCATCAATGCCGCAAACTTCGGCCGCGCGTTCTAGGGTCCAGGTCATGGCCCGCTCGCGCAGCGCCTCCCAGCCTAAGGTGTACTTCTCGATGTAATCTGTGTCCAGCCAGTCGTTCACCACCAACTCGCGCATGATGGCAAACGCCAGGGCCGCATCAGTGCCTGGCCGAATGGGCAAATGCACATGGCATTTTTCAGCGGTTTCGCTGTGGCGTGGGTCGATGCAAATCAACTTGGCACCGTTGCGTTTAGCCTCTTGAGCGCGGCGCCAAAAATGCACGTTGCTGGTAATCGAATTGCTGCCCCAAATCATGATCAATTTGGATTCAGAGAAGAACTCGGTCTTCATGCCGAACTTGCCGCCCAGCGTGTAGACCAAGCCTTCACCACCGGCCGAAGCACAAATGGTGCGGTCGAGCAGGGATGCGCCCATCTTGTTGAAAAAGCGAGTCGCCATGGCCTCACTTTGCACCCAGCCCATGGTGCCTGCGTAGCTGTAGGGCAACACGGCTTCAGGATTTTCTGAAGCAATGGCCTTGAGACGCGCAGCGATGTCTTGAATCGCCTCATCCCAGCTCACCTGCACAAACTGCCCAGTGCCCTTAGGGCCGCTGCGCTTAAGAGGATGCATCAAGCGCTCGGGACTGTAAGTGCGCTCTGTATAACGCGACACCTTGGTACACAACACACCTTGTGTGTGCAGGTGATCGGGGTTGCCTTGCACCTTCACGGCGCGCCCATTTTCGACCGTGGTGAGCAAGGCACAGGTGTCGGGGCAGTCGTGCGGGCACAGACCACGCACCACGGCATTGTTTTCGAGCACTGAATTTGTCATGGCGTCATTCTAAAAGGGTATTTTTGGGGATAACCCTAAAAGGAAATGTCCCCCATGTGCAAATGGGTTGTAGCGCAATGGCCAGACTCTCGCTAGACTGTGGTTATGAAAATCATCGACTCCATCCTCACCGACGCGGCCAGCATTGCGGCCATTCGCAAAGACATTCATGCGCATCCCGAGTTGTGCTTCCAAGAAGTACGCACGGCCGATGTCGTGGCCAAGCAGCTCACCGATTGGGGCATTCCCATTCACCGCGGCATGGGCACCACCGGTGTCATTGGCATTGTGCAGGGCCGTGATGGCGGTGCATGCGGTCGTGCTGTAGGTTTACGGGCCGACATGGACGCACTGCCCATGCAAGAGTTCAACACCTTCGAGCACGCCAGCAAGCACCAAGGCAAGATGCATGCTTGTGGCCACGATGGCCACACGGCCATGCTGTTGGCAGCGGCCAAGCACTTTTCAAAAAATCGCGACTTCGATGGCACTGTTTATTTGATCTTCCAACCTGCCGAAGAAGGCGGTGGCGGCGCGCGCGAAATGATCAAAGACGGCATGTTCGACAAATTCCCCATGCAAGCCGTGTTTGGCATGCACAACTGGCCAGGCGCTCAAGTGGGCACCTTTGCAGTCAGCCCTGGCCCTGTCATGGCTTCTAGCAACGAGTTCAAAATCACCATCCATGGCAAAGGCAGCCACGCCGCTTTGCCCCACAACGGCATCGACCCCGTGCCCGTGGCCTGCCAATTGGTGCAAGCCTTCCAAACCATCATTTCGCGCAATAAAAAACCCGTCGATGCCGGTGTTATTTCGGTCACCATGGTTCACGCTGGCGAAGCCACCAACGTGGTGCCCGACTTCTGCGTCATCCAAGGCACCGTGCGCACTTTCACCCTAGAAGTGCTAGACCTCATTGAAAACCGCATGAAGCAAATCACAGAAAATCTGTGTGCTGCATTTGATGCCAAGCCCGAGTTTCACTTCAACCGCAATTACCCCCCTACCGTCAACAGCGCACCCGAGGCCGACTTTGCACGCAAAGTGATGGAAGGCATCGTGGGCAAAGACAACGTGGTTGTCCAAGAACCCACCATGGGCGCAGAAGATTTCTCATTCATGTTGCAAGCCAAGCCCGGTGCATATGTCTTCATTGCCAACGGCGATGGTTCACATCGCGAAATGGGTCACGGTGCGGGCCCATGCATGTTGCACAACCCCAGCTACGATTTCAACGACGACCTCATTCCCTTGGGCGGTACCTATTGGGTTGAATTGGCCACACAATGGTTGGCCAACCCTACTCAAAAGTAAGGTCCAGCGGTTCACCGCTTTTCCGGGTCGATAAATTCGACCTAGCTTTTGGAGCCCTTCGGGGCTTCATTCATTTGGAGCTTTCATGACAAACATTCACGATGCATTTTCAAAGAGTTATGCAGAGGCGCGCCAAAAGTTTTTGAGCGCAGCGCAACACGCTGGCCTGCAAGTTGAATCGCACATCCACCCAGAAACAGGTCGCGATGGCGAAGAACTGGCGATGGACGTAGTGCGCGAAGGGCCTGCCAATGCCAAACATGTGTTGCTGGTGAGCAGTGCTTGCCACGGCGTCGAAGGTTACTGTGGCAGTGGCGTTCAAATTGACGCACTGCGAAATGCTGAATGGCACAAGGCCGTAGCGCAAAGTGGTGTGGCTGTGGTCTATGTGCACGCACTCAACCCCCACGGCTTCTCGCATGTGCGCCGCGTCACGCAAGAAAACGTTGACCTGAATCGTAACTTCCACGACTTCAGCAAGCCCCTGCCAGACAACACCGCTTACAAAGAAGTACAGCACCTGTTGTTGCCCGATGTGTGGCCACCCAACGAAGCCAACATGCAGGCCACGATGCAATACATCGCAACACACGGCATGCCCAAGCTTCAAGCTGCGGTGTCACAAGGTCAGCACCACGATCCCAAGGGTTTGTTTTTTGGAGGTCAGGCGCCCACCTGGAGCAACCAAACCATTCGCAAAGTTCTCAGACAGCAAGGTGGGCAAGCGCAAAAGTTTGCCTGGATCGACTTGCACACCGGCTTAGGCCCCAGTGGCGTGGGTGAGCGTATTTACGCAGGCGCCAACGACGCAGCCGCCATTGCGCGCGCGCGCCAATGGTGGGGCAACATCACTTCTATCTACGATGGCACATCCTCTTCTGCCTTCCTCACAGGCCTCATGTGGATGTCTGTTCAAGACGAATGCCCGCAAGCCGAACACACCGGCATTGCGTTGGAATACGGCACCTTGCCCATGAACGACATGCTGATGGCGCTCAGAGCCGACCATTGGCTGCACCTTCATCCAGAAGCTTCCGATGAACTGAGGAAAAGCATCAAAGCGCAAATCTTCAATGCCTTTTACACCGACACCGATGAATGGCGCGAGCAAATCATCACGCAAGCGCGCGATGCCATGAGCCAAGCCCTCCAAGGTTTGAAATGAACAACGTCCCCAAACGCATTCTGATTTTGGGTGGCACCGGCTTTGTAGGTCGGCATGTTTGCGAAAAACTCACCCGCTTGGGCTGCAGCATGACCGTCATCACACGCCGCGCCAGCCAAGCCGCAGCAATTCAAAATTTACCGCGTGTACGCGTGCTTGAAGGAGATGTCTACAACGCAGCTTTCCTGACGCAATGCATGGCACAGCACGATGTGGTCATCAATCTGATTGCCATCTTGCATGGCTCCGAAGAAGCCTTTGACAAAGCGCATGTGCATTTGCCCACAATCATTGTGCAAGCCTGCCAACAAAGTGGCCTGAAGCGCCTCATCCACATCAGCGCCTTGGGCGCCAGCCTTCAGGGTCCCTCGCTTTACCAGCGTAGCAAGGCCCAAGGCGAAGCAGTGTTGCAAAAAGCCGGTTTAGATTTAACGATCTTGCAACCCAGCGTCATCTTTGGTGCAGGCGACAAGTTCCTGAATTTGTTTGCACAGCTGCAGCAAATTGCCCCTGTTGTGCCCTTGGCAGGGGCCAACACGCGCTTTCAAGCGGTCTGGGTTGAAGATGTGGCTGCCGCTGTGGCGCACTGTGTCATGAACGCCAGCACAGCCGGCCACACCTACGAAATTTGCGGCCCCGACATTTGGACTTTGAAAGAATTGGTACAAAAGTCTGGCCAATGGGCAGGCGTGCGCGGTGGCAAAGGTCGCTGGGTCTTTGGCATTCCGCATGCCTTGGCTTCGGTCCAGGCCTTCCTGATGGAATTGGCGCCTGGTCAGCCCGTCATGAGCCGCGACAACCTTTGCTCCATGCAAGTCGACAACATTGCCTCTGGCAAAGCCCCGGGACTCAAAGACTTAAACATCCAAGCCAGCAGCGTTGGCAGCATTGCGCCGGGCTATTTGGGCTACAAAGGCGCCTGCACTAAACTGGATGTATTTCGCGCCAAAGGACGTCCATGAAACTCTACATCGCCAACAAAAATTACTCCTCATGGTCTATGCGGCCATGGGTTTTACTCAAGCAAGCCGGCATTGACTTTGAAGAAGTGATGGTCCGTTTTGATGGTTTTGACGACCAGTCAAATTTCAAAAAAAGTTTGAAAGACATTAACCCAGTAGGCAAAGTGCCTGTTCTGCTGGATGGCGATTTGTCAGTTTGGGACACCTTGGCCATTGCCGAATACGTGGCCGAAAAATTCCCTGAGAAAACGCTCTGGCCCATTGCCGTTGCAGACCGTGCACGCGCGCGCAGCATTTGCGCCGAAATGCACAGCGGCTTCATGGGCATTCGCAGTGCCTGCCCCATGAACATCGACGCCTATCTGCCCGAAATAGGTGCTTTGGCTCTGCGCGACAAGGCAGCAGTGCGCCATGATTTAAAGCGCATCGACAGTTTGTTCTCGTCGCTTTTGAATACTCACAAAGGCCCCATGCTGTTTGGCGAGTTCAGCATCCCCGATGCCTACTTCGCCCCAGTGGTGATGCGCATCAAAACCTATGCCTTGCCTGTTTCTGAAATTACACAAGCCTACATCGAGCGCTTGTGCGCCATGCCCGGCGTCAAAGCGTGGATTGACGATGCCTTGGCCGAAAAAGACTTCATCGATTTTGAAGAACCTTTTCGCACAAAGCCTTGATCGGTCGAGGGCCGATTTGATCAAAGCTTTGCAACATGCATTGAGTTAAAGCTTGGTATGACGATGCAAATTTTCAGTGTTGGCGGTGCCATTCGCGACGCCCTGCTGCACCAACCCGTCAAAGACAAAGACTGGGTGGTGGTGGGCGCCACACCTGCACAAATGACGCAACTGGGCTACCAAACGGTAGGCAAAGACTTTCCTGTTTTTTTGCACCCCAGTACACGTGAAGAATATGCACTGGCGCGTACCGAGCGCAAAACGGCACCCGGCTACAAAGGCTTTGTAGTGCATGCCTCACCCGAAGTGACGCTGGAAGAAGACTTGGCCAGGCGCGACCTCACCATCAACGCCATGGCCTTGCCTGAGGGTCACTCAGGTTTACTGACCAATGCACTCAACGCCACATCAAGCAATGCGCTTGAAAAAGTCTTCGCAGTTCACGGCATTGATCCCTATCATGGCCTTCAAGATCTCAAGTCAAAAACCCTAAGGCACGTCACCTCTGCCTTCCGCGAAGACCCTGTCCGCATCTTGCGTCTGGCCAGATTTGCAGCGCGCTTTCCAGACTTCAGCATTGCGCCCGAAACCCTGCAACTCATGCAAGACATGGTGCACGCTGGTGAAGTTGAACATTTGGTGCCCGAACGCGTATGGCAAGAATTGGCCAAAGGCTTGATGACCCCCAAACCCTCGCGCATGTTGGAAGTACTCAGAGACTGTGGTGCATTGAAAGTCTTGCTGCCCGAAGTGAATGCTTTGTGGGGCGTGCCACAACGTGCTGAGTACCATCCAGAAATTGACACAGGCGTCCACCTCATGATGGTGCTCGACACAAGTGCACAGTTGAATGCGTCATTGCCCGTGCGTGTTGCCTGCCTCATGCACGACTTAGGCAAAGGCACAACGCCCATAAGCGAGTGGCCGCGACACATTGGACACGAGCAACGCAGCGCCAAATTGCTGAAACAAGTGTGCGAACGCCTCAGAGTACCACTTGAATGCAAAGAACTGTCCGATGTGGTGGCACGTGAGCACGGCAACATTCACCGCAGCCAAGACTTGAATGCGGCGGCATTGATGCGTTTGCTAGAGCGATGCGATGCCATCCGAAAACCCGAGCGCTGGCCCAATATTTTGTTGGCGTGTGAATGCGATGCGCGAGGCAGACTTGGTTTTGAAAGTACACCCTATGCGCCAATGCAACGATTGCTCAAAGTATTGCATGCAGCACAGTCGGTGGTCACCGCCGACATTGCTTCAGAGGCGCAAAAACAGGGCCTCACGGGCCCTGCAGTTGGCGAAAAAATACATCAAGCCAGAGTGAATGCCATTGACCTGTTAAAGGCCTAAGCATTGCACCCCGTGCACACGTTCAATTAACGTGAAGGCGTGCGAGGCGTGCGTGGCGCTGCCGGTGGACGGCCTGCCAAGTGACGGAAACTGATACGGCCTTTGGTGAGGTCGTAAGGTGACAACTCAAGCGTGACGCGGTCGCCCGCCAAAATGCGAATGTGGTTCTTGCGCATTTTGCCTGCTGAGTAAGCGATCAACTGGTGCCCGTTGTCCAAGGTCACACGAAAACGTGTGTCAGGTAAAACCTCGTTCACAACGCCCATCTGTTCGATC
>JBEDKQ010000102.1:0-13711 GCA_041172085.1 Pseudomonadota bacterium
TTGAACACAGCCTCTTGCTCAATGCTTGCAATGTGTGCGGCATTGGGAATCAGTAAAAACTCAGACTGCGCAATGTTGGCGTGCATTTGCCGCGACATCTCTGGCGGTGTGCCGTGGTCGTGTTCGCCCACCATGATCAAAGTAGGACACTTGATTTCAGGCAAGCGGTCTAGCAAATCTATTTTGGAGATGGCATCGCAGCAGCCGCAAAAGCCATTTACAGGCGTGTCCACAATGCCTTTGCCAATGCGTGCCATCACGTCAGGGTGACTTATGCGAAAGTCTGCTGTAAACCAACGCGCCAAGGTGCTTTCCACCAAGCCCTGCATGCCTTGTGTTTGTGCAATGCGAATGCGCTCGCCCCACATCACGGCTGCTTCAGGCGGCCGTCTGCTGGTGGAGTCGGCCAAAATTAGACTCTCAAAACATTGGGGGTGAGCCAACGCGTAGGTTTGGCCAATCATGCCGCCCATAGAGATACCCAGCCAATGCGTGCGTTCAATGCCCAAATGCAAAAACAAACCGTGCACATCGGCAGCCATTTGGTCCAGGGTGTAGGGGCCAGGCGGTGCACTGGTCTGCCCGTGGCCACGGCTGTCAAAACGCAACACCCGAAAGTGCGCCTTCAGGACTTCAACTTGTGCATCCCAAGCCGACAAATTGCAGGCCAAGGAATGAGACAGCGTGATCCAAGGGCCTTGTGTGCCATCGATGGTGTAGTGCAAATCGATGCCGTTGACATGAACAAAAGCCATTGCTTAATCCGCCTTGATACCCGACGCCGTGGCCAGTTTCTTGAAGAGTTGAATTTCGTCTTTGATCAATTGGTCAAAGGCCTCAGGTGTGCTGGTGACGGCTTCTGTGCCCAGTGAATTGAAGCGTTGAACCACTTGCGGCTGTTTCAGTGCCGCCACCACTTGAGTTTGAATTTTTTGAACAATGTCACGGGGCGTGTTGGCTGGTGCCACAAGGCCGTACCAAAAAATCCATTTGTATCCAGGGACGCCAGATTCTGACACTGTGGGCAAGTTGGGCATATCTGGCATCCGCGTGCTTCCAGTGACTGCAATGGCTTTGGCTTTGCCTTCCTTCACCAAATTGATGGCACTGGCATAAGGCGAGATGAACACATGCGTTCTGCCTGCCATGGTGTCGGTTAAGGCTTCAGGAATGCCTTTGAAGGGAATGTGCGCTAAGTCAATGCCAGCCTGTGACTTGAGAAGTTCTGCTGCAAATTGCGCACCACTGCCCACGCCCGCAGAGGCGTAATTGAGTTGTCCTGGTTTGCTTTTGGCCAGCGCCAAGAACTCTTTCATGTTGTTCACGTTGAGCTCTGGCGACACAATGACCAACGCAGGCCCTGTGGCTGTCAGGCTAATGCCTGCGAAATCTTTAGAGGCATCGTAGGACAGCTTGCTGTAAATGGCAGGTGAAATAGCATGGGCTGATGAGATGGACAACAAGGTGTAACCATCGGGAGCAGAAGTGGCGGCAGCTTGTGCTGCAATGTTGCTGCCTGCACCCAACCTGTTTTCAACTACGACGGGTTGTTTCCAGTCTTCTGTGAATTTGGGGGCCAACACGCGCGCCACAATGTCTGGCACGCCGCCAGGTGAAAAGCCAACCAGAATTTTGATGGGCTTTTGTGGATAACTTGACGCATTAGTTTGGGCATGGGCCCAAGCAAATGAGGCCATGGCTGCGCCCATCAAAGCGATTTGAAGCCATCGCGTGCTTGCGCGAACAAAGAGCTTTTGTTGAAACATAGAGCACCTGATCTTAAAAAAATTTATCCTAAGACAAGCAGGGTGCTAGTTCATTGGTAGAAGCACTATCTGTGAGGCAATCTCTTGCAGCCTCAAGTGGCGCTAGAAAAGAGAAAACCCTAGCAATATGGCTGATGCTAGGGTTTGGATGGGTGGCCAGGGACTGAATCGCAACTGCTGGCACAGTGAAAAATCTTATGCGGTTCTCAGCGCCAGCAGAAACCAAAATTCTTATCGCGTCATCGCGCCATAAACCAAGTTTTGAACCTGTTCACGATAGTATTTACGCAAATCACCTGGTGCAGCAGTGCCAAACACAACCACCAACTTAGCTTGTGGATCTGCAAAGAATCCAGTGCCATAAGCACCATTCCAGCTGTATTCACCCACGTTGCCAGGCACTGCAGCCAATCCAGGCTCTGTGCGAACAGCTACACCCAAGCCAAATCCATAACCTTCCCTGTGTGGTTCAACATTCGCAACGTTGTTGATGATTTTTTTGTTCATTTGATCGCTTGTCATGAGTTTCACCATGGCTGGACTCAAAATTCTCTGACCATTGAACTCGCCACCATTCACCAACATTTGCCCAAACTTGAGGTAGTCAGGAACTGTGCCAAGTGAGCAACCTCCGCCGCATTCAAATTTGACGTCACTGCCCAAAGGATCAATGGTTTGCGGACTGTTATTGAGTGGGTTCAATTTGAATGCATAGGCTTGCCTAGATTTATTGCCTTCAGAAACGTGAAAGCTGGTGTCATTCATGCGAAGTGGATTCCAGATTGCTTCGCGCAAATAGGCATCCAAAGATTTGCCAGAAACCTTTTCAATCACAGCACCTAGAACTTCATGCGACAAGCTGTATTCAAAAATAGTTCCAGGGTGATACACCAAAGGTAATTTGGTGATCTTGTCCATGAACTCCGCAGTGCCATTCATCTTCATTGCTTGCCCACCTGAAGGGTAGAGACGCGCTGCTGGGCTTGATGTGTCTGGACGTCCACCGTATGTCAAGCCAGATGTATGGCGCATCAAGTCCTGAACAGTCATTGGACTATTTGGGTTTTCATAATCAGTTGAACCATCTGCCTTTTTAACAGCGACTTTCATAGAAGCAACAGCTGGGTAGTAATCTGATACTTTGCTGAACAGAGGTAGCTTGGCTTGCTGTGTCAGTGTGAGAGTGCCTACTGAAACCATTGGTTTGGTCATTGAAGCCAAAGCAAAAATACTGTCAACTTGCATTGGTGCTTGAGTTTCTGGATTTCTAAAACCATGCGCTTTGAGGTAAACCAGCTTGCCATCCCTCACAATTCCAACAACACTGCCTGGAACACGCTTCTTTTGTATCTCTGAGGCAAAGAATGCATCGATGCGCTTGAGCCCATCCGCAGAAAAACCTGTTTCTGCAAGTGTTCCAACTGGTATTTCTAGTGAGCTTGGTTTGTTGACAAACTCGTTTGCAAAGCCAGACAAACAGAACGTCGAAATTAAAGTAGCCGTCAGTACATTAAGTTTCATTTTTGCAGCCAAAATTGTTAAAGATGGAAACCATCTTGACGCAAAAAGGATTGGCAAAATAGGCGGGTTTTCACTATGCAAAGTGATCCGCATTTGGGTAGGTTGAAATCTCAAAAAGAAAACCCTAGCAACATGGCTGATGCTTGGGTTTGGATGGGTGGCCTGGGACGGAATTGAACCATCGACACGCGCATTTTCAACGTAGGAAGCGCTTAATTTTTCATGTATCAACGGTGACTGAAGCGCTATTTTTTAAGCCGTGTAATTAACCTTGCAATCGAGATAACTTAAAAGCAACACCAAATCAAGGCTATTTGCTTCACTTGTTGCATTTATTGCACTTGTGGATTTACAGTTGCAGCATGCCCACATAAATAATGAAACACAGTAACAAACATCACATGAGAGCACCATGAGCACAACCATCGACAGGGACAGACTTGTCCCGCCACCCTTAAACGAGAGCGAAACGGAAATGGTAAAGACCGCAGAGCGAATGATCATGGCTTGCCTAGATCACTCACGTGCGGCAACCATCACTATTGAAAGTGATGACGGCACAGCGCCAAGCGTTCAAGTTCCTCCGCAAATTTTGCGTGTTCTTGGTCAAACGCTTGGACTAATGGCTCGACATCAACCGATCATGCTTGTTCCAGAAAAGCAGGAACTAAGCACGGTGGAAGCAGCCAACTTCTTGAATGTCTCGCGTCCTTTTGTCATCAAAGAGATCGAGGCAGGCAGGTTAGTACATCGCATGGTTGGTACACACCGTCGCATCAGGTTCTCGGACTTGATGGACTACGCAAAAGCCATGCGAGCCAAACAACAAGAAGCCCTCGACAAGAAGGCAGACAACGCACGAGAGCTCGGACTCGAATACTGACCAGAACAAATCATGGCTGGACACAACCGATACACCGCACTTTTAGACGCAAACGTTTTGTATTCGGTTGCCATTTCTGATGCCCTGATGGAAGTCGCCGCGACAGGGATTTATGCAGCGAAGTGGTCCAGGGCCATTGATGACGAGTGGGTTCGAAATCTAGCTAAGAACAAAAGCAGAGCAGAAGCAGATTTTTATACGCGGCGTGATTCAATGCATGACGCATGCCCTGACTGGGAAGTGCTCGAAGAAGGATGGAAACTGATTGAACCTTGCCTTAAGCTTCCAGATGTAAATGATCGGCATGTCTTAGCAGCTGCCGTTGCTGGCAATGCTGACTCTATTGTGACTATCAACATCAAGCACTTTCCGGCATCAGTACTGGAGCCACTTGGTATGACCGCCTTGCATCCCGATGAATTTTTGCTTCAGCAGCTAGAACTCGAACCCTTAGTTGTCCTGCCCGCATTCAAAGTGATGCGAGCCCGTCTAAAAAATCCTGCATTCACGCCTGAAAAATTTGTAGGTGCATTGGAGCGCAATGGATTGATCCAAACTGCAGCGTTCTTGGAACAAGCATTGCAATTGATTTAATCAACTAAAGGAGCGACGAATGAACTTTTTGGAAACTGCGGGGAAGCTTTTTTTTGGCTAGCACCGTTGCCTCTGCACAAAAGTGGGGGTGTACTTTTGGTTGCGAAAACCAAAGGATTTGACACAAAGCGTGTCTCAAAACGTGCGACGTTCGTGCAATAGAAAAGCGTAGCACGTTTTCACATGCTACGCCTTATATATGGTGGCCTGGGACGGAATCGAACCATCGACACGCGGATTTTCAATCCGCTGCTCTACCAACTGAGCTACCGGGCCTCACAGAAGCGGGATTATAGCATTTTAGGGGAAATTAGGGGGCCATGAAAGAAGCCTAGGGTGATAAGGTCAAGCGGTGAACCCTTCTTCTACCCACCCAGCCCATGCCGACCTGATCGATTCCTCTTACGCGGCCCGTCGCCTTTTCATCACCTTGCTGCTCATGACCTTGGGCGGCAGCAGCATGTATGTGGTGTCGGTGGTGTTGCCTGAAGTTCAAAAAGAGTTTGGCATTTCGCGTGCCGACGCCTCTCTGCCTTACACCCTCATGATGCTGGGCTTTGGCGCGGGCGGTTTGGCCATGGGCAAGTTGGCAGACAAGTGGGGCGTGCATGTTGCGCTTTGGATTGGGTCTGTGGGTGTCGGCACAGGCTTTGTGTTGGCGGGCTTGTCTGCCAATATTTGGTGGTTTGCGCTGGCCCATGGGGTGTTGATGGGGGTGTTTGGCAGCTCTTCTACCTTTGCACCCTTGCTTGCAGACACGTCTCTTTGGTGGAACAAACGGCGCGGCATTGCTGTGGCGGTGTGTGCCAGTGGCAACTATGTGGCGGGCAGCATTTGGCCGGCCTTGGCTCAACAAGGTGTTGAGCAGTTGGGCTGGCGTGAAACCTATGTGTGGATTGGCGTGGTGTGCGGATTTGGCATGTTGGCGCTGTCTTTTTTGATGCGGCAAAGGCCCCCAGCCATGGCAGTTTCTGCGCCTGGCAGTGTTCAACAATTGGCCTCTGAAAAGCCGTTTGGCCTGTCGATCAACACAGCGCACGCACTGTTGTGCATCGCTGGTGTGGCCTGCTGTGTGGCCATGGCCATGCCGCAAGTTCACATCGTGGCGTATTGCACCGACCTCGGTTTTGGCGCAGCCCGAGGTTCAGAAATGCTGTCGCTCATGTTGGCCTGTGGCATTGTGAGTCGCTTGGTGTCGGGTGCCATTTGCGACCGCATTGGCGGGCTGCGTACTTTGCTACTGGGCTCGGTATTGCAAGGTGTGGCTTTGCTGCTGTTCCTGCCATTCGATGGCATGGTGTCGCTTTACATCATCTCGGCTTTGTTCGGTTTGTTTCAAGGCGGCATCGTGCCGTCTTACGCCATCATCGTGCGCGAGTATTTTCCTGCGCAAAAAGTGGGGGTGTTGGTGGGCGCCGTCATCATGGCCACCATGATTGGCATGGCGCTAGGCGGTTGGATGTCGGGCAAGGTGTTTGACTTAACGGGCTCGTATCACGCCGCTTTTATCAACGGCGTACTTTGGAATGCTTTGAACATGGGCATTGCGCTGTTTTTGCTCTGGCGCACACAGATCAAAAAAAAGGCGTAACTCCTAAAAGTTACGCCTCAATGGCAATCTCAAACGAAATCAGTTGCTGTAAATAGGGCGTCCGTTGGCCGGTTGAATGGGGCGCGCATTCATCTTGAAGGGGAAGTCTGTCACTTGCTCTTTTGAAATATTCACTTGTGTTTTCAAAATGAAGAACTTCACTTTTTCGGTGCAAGGGGGTGTTGTCAATGAACCGTCGTAATGGAAGAAGTCCATTTCACGAGGCAGCAAATTGGCAGGATTGAAGCTGACGCCCTCAGGCATCACTTCAGGGCCTTCTTGTTTGGGCGCATGCGTCCACAAAGTTTTAATGCCAGGGTTTTCATTGCCTTCGCGCAACATCACGCCCAGCACCGCCAATTCACCTTCTGCGTTTTTGTGAACAAAGTGAACCACCATGGCCGATGGTTTGCCGTCGATGTGCTCTTCGCTGGGGCGATGGAAGTGGAATTGCAGCAGGTCATAAGGCTTGCCGTCGATGCGAATTTTGGAGCCTTGCGCCACATTCACTTGAATGGTATGGCCGTTGTTCAAAATTTTGAGAGGACCTTGTTTGTAATCAGGCGCTACGCTAAAGCGAACTTTTTCAAACGGTCCTTTGATGTTCAAAGGGGCTTGTGATTTGCCTTTGCCGCAAGTTGCAAATTCTTTGCCCCAGTTTTCTGGGCCCATCTCACCCTCATAATCCCAGTGAACGGCGTGCGTGTCTTTTTTGGCGTCTTTTTTGTCGCCTTTGCCATGAGCGTCTTTGGCATCTGATTTGCCAGCACTGGCGTCGGGTGCATCTTGCTTAGCAGCTGATTTGCCGGTGGGTGCATCGCCTGCACACTCCGACATCACTTTGATTTTTTCACCAGCAGCTGCCAGCGCATTTTGTGCTGCGCAAATCACCTTCTGCTGGCTCTTCCAGTCGGTCATTTCCAAAGCTTTTTGGAAGGCTTCCACTGTGGCGGGGTCTTTTGTGCCGTTGGTTAGCAAGCGAACACCAGCCAAGCCCAACTGACGCTCGGGTGAGAGGCCTTTCTTTTCCTTGGCATAAACTGCTTCAAGGTCTTTTAGCACGGTGCCTGTAGAGAAGGCCGCTTTAACAGCTTCCAACTCTTGCGCCTTGGTCATCAAAGGCGGCAGCAGTTCTTTGCTGGCGGCCAACTCTTCTTCGGTGGCCTCCACCTTTTTGTCGGCCTCTTCAACCTTTTGAGTCAGCTCGGCCACTTGTTCTGTGACCGCAGCGTTTGATTTCTTTTGCGTCCAGCCAAAGTAGCCCGCACCCGCAGTGGAGATGGCTAGCAAAATGATGGCAATGATTTTTAACATGGTCTATTCCAGAATTTAATTTCCGTGCTTAGTCAGATTCGGCACTAAGTGAGATAACTTGATAAGAGAATTTGATAAGTTGAATTTATCTGTCGGCTCTGAAGCTAATGCCTCGGCCATCGGTGGTGACGCCTACGACATAAAGACGCTGTGTTTTACCAGCCAATGGGCTGGTGGTCACGAAGGCTGCACCATTGAGTACTTGGTTTTTCAGTGAACACTGGGTTGCGTTGGGAATCGTCAAAGAAACGGTAAACAAATTGGTGCCATCAAAGTTAGGACTTAAAGTGCCTTGTGTCAACTGACAGTCTTGCTGAAAAGTCATTGAGGTTGTGACGGCGCCTTGGGTAGAAATACTCAAAGAAAAGTTGTCGATATAACCCATTCCATAAGACCAACGACCTTGCCACGCGCCTTGAATCTGGCTTAAATTGGCGGGAACATTGTATTGATAAGCATTGGGTGCGCTGGCCGCAACGGACAGTTCTCTGCCTTGTTCTAGGCCATTGGCAGGAAACGTCAAATTGACTCGAATCATGCCATTGCCCAAATTACTCACCGCACCTGTACCCGTTCTGGTTGCAGCAGAAATGTTGGGGTACAAAAAGACTCGCGTCAGTGAAGCATTGTTGGTTCCAGTAAAAGTGCCAGAGCCGCTGTACAAATCGGGGTCGGTTGCGTTGTAATAAAGACCATAAAAATTGGTCGTTGCGCCAGAGCCTTGTGTCGTAGGCAGAAGCATGGTCACCCAATCTTTGCCGCTGAGAGACGCTACGTAAGCGCCAGGGGCAATGAGGGGTGCAGTTGTGGGTGAGACAGGAGTCGATGGTGCGGCAGGTGCTGCAACATCGGAGCTGCTGCTCCCCCCGCCGCCGCAGGCCACCAAAAGGCTGGTCGCCAACATTAAGGAAAGTTTTAGCCACAAAGGCTTTAAACGCTGTTTGAACTTGATCGGATGAATCATGAACATAGGGATACTCTTTTCAAGAACTGTGCACTACTTTATAGTAGGGCGCATGACTGTTATTCAAACTACTCTGCAAACGCAAACTTGCCAAGACAAGTTTGCGAACTTTTTGAAAAAAGCGGCGGCACTGGTTGCCGTGTTGACCTTGCTGGTGCCATTTGCTGCTCAGGCTGAATGGCAAAAAGTCGTCACCACCGATTCTGGCACCATCTACATAGACGATGCCAGCATTAAACGTACGGGGCCGATTCGATCTTTTTGGAGTTTGCTCGATTACAAAACGCCTCAAAAAGCGCAACGTGGTGCTTTTTATGTGTCTACTCGCACACACATGGAAATGGACTGCCGCAAAGAGATGGTTCACATGTTGCAGTTTTCCATGCACACCGGCCCCATGCTCACTGGCGAAATCATTGACACCCAAGGTGTCATGCGTGAATGGCAGAGTATTCCCCCCGACACACCCTTGGTCAATGTGTATCGCTTTGTTTGTGGAAAATAAAGTTTGAGCCTGCTTCATGGTCGCACCCAAGCGGCCTGAAGCCAATGCCTGTAGCGCGGCAAAAAATTCCACGCAAAATCTTGCACGTTTGTGCCTGACGGAAATACGTTGTGTGTTAAGTGATCAAGCCAAGGGCTTTGTGCATCCAGTTGCGTCAGCCAATGCTGGTCTTGCCAATCGGGGTTGCGCATGGGCAAGGCACTTCCCAGTGCAATGGGGTTGTTCAGACGACCAGACATCCGGTCATGAATACTGCCCCACTCGCGACCCTTCAGTCGAACTTTAAATTGTTTGAGTTTTTTTTCAACCAATTGCCAATCGGTGGCCGCATGTTGAAAGCGCATTTGCCCCAGCACATTGTCAAAAAACACCATGGCTTTGGGGTGGGCAGCCAACAGCGCGTCTAAATTTTGCAAAGCATCTTGCGTGTGGCAATTCAGCACAACACCTTGCGCTTTAAGTGCTGCGCCATGACGCAGTTTAAAGAGGAAAGCTGCCAATGGGTCAATGTCGAAGGTGTCAACGCGCGCAAACTGGCTTAGCCATTGACAGGACATCATCCAGCCAGCGCTGGCACCAATCAGCAGCAAAGTAGGTTTTTCATGGCTTTCTTTAGTGGGCAGGGATTGCGCACTTTGTAGCAACCATTGTTCTATGGCTTGTGCCGTAGGCGCCCAGCGCGCTTGTGAGCGCCAAGCCAGCCAATGCCATGAGATGCCGCCTGTGAGGTTCATGTCTGAGGTTTCAGGTTGAACTGCATGACACCCAACGCATCCATACGGCGTTGGTCTTTTTTGTTTTCTTCACGTTGCACAGCCAGGGCATTTTGATCTGCCAAAGTTTGCATTTTGATGCGTTCACGTTCGGCCAACACCAATCTTTCTTTGATGCCAACGATGGCGTTCTCAGTATACTGAATATCGGTTTTGACACGTTGCATCAGCGTTAGCAACTGTGACATGAACTGCCTTTGGTTCATGGCTTCACGCATGCCCAGACTTTGGGCATCGGCACGGTTCAAGCCTTCTCGGTATTCTTCGTACATCTTTTGAACACGTTGTTCGCTGGTACGCAAGCTTTCTAAACGAGTTCGTGCTTGTGACAATTCATTTTGAATGGCCGTAATTTTGTCTTCGGCCTTTTTACACAAGACATTCCAACAAGGACGGGCTACAACGGTGTCGTTCATGCGGGTACTGCCATCATGTTGCGAATGTCTGCGCGTGTGCTGACTTCATCTTTGCCTTCGTGCATGTCTTGGCGCAGGTACTGCTCCATCGATTCACGCAAGCGAATGGCTTCGTCCAATGTGGGGTTGCTGCCTCTTTCATAGGCGCCCACTTGAATCAGGTCCACATTTTGTTGGTACAAAGACCACAGTCGCCGAAATTTATTGGCCAGCTTCAAATCTTCAGGCGGCAGCAGGCTTTGCATCACACGAGAAATAGAACCATTCAAGTCAATGGCCGGGTAGTGGGCTGCATCTGCCAATTTGCGCGACAACATCACTTGGCCGTCTAAAGAAGCACGGGCAATGTCCACAATCGGATCGTTGGCGTCATCGCCTTCGGCCAGCACGGTATAAATGGCCGTGATCGAGCCGTGACCATGGCGGCCTACGCCAGCACGTTCAATGAGGTTGGGCAACAAAGCAAACACAGATGGGGGATAACCTTTGGCGGTAGGGGGCTCGCCAATGGCCAAGCCAATTTCGCGCTGTGCATGGGCAACGCGAGTGAGGCTGTCGACCAACATCAAGACATTCAAACCTTGGTCTCGGAAGTACTCGGCAATGACGTGCGTCATGTGTGCCGCTTTTAAGCGCAGCACTGGCGATACATTGGCAGGCGCTGCCACCACCACCGATTTTGCAAGGCCTTCTTCGCCCAAAGATTCTTGAATAAAGGCCTGCACTTCGCGGCCACGTTCTCCTACCAAACCAATCACTACCACATCGGCTTTGGTAAAGCGGGTCATCATGCCCAAGAGCACACTTTTGCCCACACCCGAGCCAGCCACCAAACCAACGCGTTGGCCGCGACCCAGAGTCAACAAGCCGTTGATGGCTTTCACACCGACGTCTAGTACGCTGTCGATGGGGCCACGCTCCATGGGGTTGATAGGCAAGCCCAACAAACTCAAACGTGCTTTGCAAGCAGGCTTGGGTTTGCCGTCTAAAGGTTCACCGCGACCGTCAATGACGCGGCCAAGCAGTTCTGGACCTAAGCAAGCCGTGCCTAAGTCGTGCGCAATTCGCACTGACGCACCAGGGCCAATGCCCACGGGTTCAGTGAGCGGCATGAGGTACAAAGTTTTGTCGTTGAAGCCCACCACTTCTGCTTCAATTTTGTGGCCGTCTTGGCCAATCACTTCACAGCTAGAACCCACAGGTGCCATGATGCCGCGTGCTTCCATGCGAAGGCCTACCAAGCGGACCAGGGTGCCACAGCGCTCAGGGCTTGAGGCCCTTGCCAAAGACATGGTGCGGGCCACTTCGGTTGCAAAGTTAGTCATGAGACTCTCCCGTGACGTCATCGGCATCGGCTGCAAGATCTGTAAGATCTGTAAGATCTACAAAATCTTCAATGCTTGTTGGTTTTGCATCGGCCAAATCAAGATCTGGCAAATCCAAAGACGATAAATTCATGGGTGATGCTTTGCGTGGCAATGCATCTTCTACCGTGTCCGCTTTACCCCGTCTTGCTGCCAATCGCTCTGGCTGAAAAGCTGTTTGCGCTTGCCAAGACTTTGGTTCTTCAAGCAAAGCACGCGCCAGTGTTTCCAGGCGATGTTCAATGAGGTCACTCACCACAGCATCGTCAGCGCGCACGCGAATGCTGCCAGGCAACAAATGGTTGTCTGCTACCGTACGCCAAGTGTGCGTTTGCTCGCCTGGTACGGCCTTGTGGTTTTGCAGCAGCGCCAAGTCGTTGGGGTTGAGTTCTACCACCACACTGCCTGCAGTTTGCACGTCCAGTGTTTCAATGCAACGGTCAATCAGGCTCTGGATGCTGTTGGACGAAAGGCTGAGTTCTGCCAATGTCAGTTGTTCTGCCAAATGCAAAGCCAAACGCTTCAAAGGTTCGTTGTAGGCCGCAGGATTTTCTTGCAAAGCCAACACGCCTTGTTCAATGTTTGCCAAAATCTGGTTGGCTTTGTCGGCCAAAGTTTCTAGGGACTCAGCTTCTGCTTTGTCAGCCTCGGCCTGATCTGCCTCACGTTGCATTTTCTGACCGTCGGCCACGCCACGGTCATACGCATCTTGCTTGATTTTTTCGATCGCTTCCGCGTCGAGACCAGAGACCTCGGAAGCTGTGGAATGGTTCTCATCTGCCACCGACAATGCAGCGCCATCTTTTGCAGTGACATCTGTCACGCCCGTGTCGTCGCCCAAATTGGCTTCCGCCATTTTGCTGGCAACTTGCTGCTCTTCTACCGTCCACAGCGCAAACTTGTTGTTTTTGTTGCTAAGGTAATTCTCTTGAACAAATCCAGCATTTTGCAGCTCGATGGGCCGAAGAGGCTGCAGGGGTTGCCATTTGGGCGCAGGCCTTGCTGCACCGCCGCTTTTGCCGGGGGGGAGGGGGTTATACAAAGTCGCCTCCGCCTAAAACCAACTCACCAGAGTCAGACAACTTGCGGGCAGAACGCATGATTTGTTTCTGTGCTTCTTCCACATCGGACAAGCGCATGAGGCCTTTGGCATCCATCTCGTCTTTGAACATACCGCGCGCACGCTCGGACATGTTGTCGAAGAAGCGTGCTTTGACTTCTTCGCTGGCGCCCTTCATGGCAATCATCAATTGGTTGTTGTCCACTGCCCGCATGAGGACCTGAATGCCTTTATTGTCCACGGCTGCCAGGTTTTCGAAGGTGAACATGTTGTCTTGAATGCGCATCATCAAATCGGCATCGATGCTCTCCAAGCCCTTCATGATGGAGGCTTCCAAAGCTGTCTTGGTAGAGTTCATGATCTGCGCAGCAGCCTTGATACCGCCAAAGCTAGAAGACTTCGAGCTGGTATTGGTGGTGAACTGCAGCTTCATAATGGATTCCAGCTCTTGCATGGCCGAAGGCTGAACGGTTTCTAAGCTGGCCACACGCTGAATAATTTCGGGACGCGTTTCGTCGGGCAAGAAGTTCAACACGTCGGCTGCCACTTGGTGATCGAGCACCGACAAAATAATGGCAGTGACCTGTGGGTGTTCTGTTTTGATCATGTCGGCAATAGAGCGTGCATCCATCCACTGCAAAATTTCCAAACCTTTGGTGCTTTGGCCAGGCATGATGCGGCCCAAAACGGAGGCTGCTTTGTCGTCGCCCAAGGCCCGCTTGAAGACTTTCTCCACATAGTCGGTGGTGCCCAAACCCAAGCTCGATTGCTTTTTGATGGTGGCCACAAAGTCGTCCAAGATGGCATTTACCGCTTCTTGTGACACATCGGATACGGCCACCATGGCGCCACCCAAAGATTGGACCTCGCCTGGGCTCAAGTACTTGATGATTTCGGAAGCTTGCTGCTCGCCCAACAACAACATCAATACGGCGGCACGTTGTGCGCCACTGATGTTGG
>JBEDKQ010000102.1:13718-16965 GCA_041172085.1 Pseudomonadota bacterium
CGCAGTTTTTCTGCAGCTTCGGCTTCGGCTGCCGACAATTGAGGTTCTTTTTCTGCCATGGTCGTTCCTTAAGCAAGTTTGATCATCTTCTTCAACACGCTGGCCACACGCGAGGTGTCTTCAGCCACGATCATGCGAACCAAGGCTACTTTGTCGTCATAAGTGTTGGCTGTGTCCAGCATCTCCATGGAAATACTTGATTTCTTGGGCTTGAGCTTGGCCTTGATGTCTTCCAAGGTTTCGCCTTCGCCCAATTGAATGGCACTCATGTCTTCTGCAGACAACTCGCCATCTGCCAGGGCAACTTTGGCGGCTGCCGCTGCTGCCTCTGCTGCAGCTGCTTCTGCTGCCAGCTCTTCAGGTGTCTTCAGCAAGCCCAACATGCGCAGCACAGCAGGACGAATGACCATCATCAAGAATGCCAAGAACACAATACCCAACAAACCACTCTTAATGTAGGTTTGCATAGACTCGTCTTTGTACCAAGGAATGCTCAGGTCGTAAACAACTTCAGGCTCAAACTTGGCTTGCACCACAGTGACCACATCGCCACGCTTCTCGTCAAAGCCCACCACACCACGCACCAACTCTTGCATGCGTGCAATTTCTTCTTCGGTATAGGGGTTAGGTGTTGAGGGGCCAGGTACGCCCTTGTCGTCTTTGGCGCCAGGTGTAGGGGCACGTTCGTTGATCAAAACAGCCACGCTCAAACGATCAACGGTACCCGTTGCATTCTTCACATGACGCACAGAACGGTCTAGTTCGTAGTTGCGTGTGCTACGTGCCGTCGTGCTGTTGGTACCTGCGCCAGTGCCTGCAGATGTGGCTGCTGCAGAATTGGTTGTGGCAGAAGGTGCAGGCGGAGGCGTGTTGGACAAAGAGCCAGGTATGCCTGCCGCTTCTTGTGCAGAATTTTTGTCTTCGCTGAGGGCTTCAGACCGGGTCTTTGGACCTTTGTCACGGGTGTCAAAGTCTTCTGTGGTGACTTCGGTTTGCGTAAAGTTCAGCGCCATGTTCACTTGTGAGCGCACATTGTTGTCGCCCACAATGGGAGACAAAATTTGCGTTACGCGTTGGCGATAGACATCTTCCATCTTTTGTTTGTGCTGGCTTTGTGCCGATGTCAGGCCCAAGGCTGCAGCAGTGCTGGAATCGGTAATCAGCTTGCCTTGGTTGTCTACAACCGCCACATTCTCTGGCGTCATGAGAGGCACACTAGAAGCTACCAAATGAACCAAAGCTTGCACTTGGTTCTGCGACACAGAGCGGCCGGCATAAGGTGTAATGATGACCGAAGCCTTAGGCGGTGTGCGGTCGCGTACAAAAACCGACTGCTTGGGCATTGCCAAGTGCACACGCGCTTGTTGAATGCTGTCAATTTGCATGATGGTGCGCGCCAACTCTTGCTCCATGGCCGAGGTATAACGCACTTGTTCCATGAACTGGCTGGTGGTCATGGCCGATTGGTCTTTCAAAGACTCCATGCCCAAGTTGCCTGTTTTGGGAATGCCTTTGGAGGCCAAGAAAATACGTGCTTCGTGGTATTTGTTAGACGGCACTGTAATTTGACCCGATGCTGGGTCCATCACAGGCTTGAATTCGCTGGCCTTCAAAGCTTCCATGGCTGTTTGCTGATCGGCCTCGCTCATGTTGACCATGAGAGGACGGTAGCTTGGCATGTTGATCCACACATACAACAGCGCAAACAACAAAACGGCCAAAGCCATGAGCACAATGGGCATGGCTTTTTTAACGCTGGGCTGTTGCAGCATTTGTTGCAGGCCTGCTATGGGGCCAGTGCCAAAGTTGTTACCACCGTTACCGCCATTGAAGCCATTGTTGCCGCCGGCCTGTTGGTTGATGTCCATGCCAGGCGTAAAGGTGGCCAACGCGCCGCCGCCATTAGCGTTGGCATTGCCAGTGGTCGTGAGGGCGTTGCTGCTTGCGTTGCCGGTCGCTAGACCAGGCTGAAAAGGAGCGAGTGTAGTTGCCATGTTGCGAATCTCTTTGTCGTATCTTTAGGAGCGTCTAGACAGTTTGTAAATGTCAGGGCGTTAAACAGGCATGTTCAAAATGTCTTCGTAGGCTTTGAGCACTTTGTTGCGAACTTGCAAGGTAGCTTCAAAACTCAAAGACGATTTCTGCATGCTCAACACCACATCGGTGAGGGGCACGCCTTCGCCACGTTCGTAAGCCGCAGCAATCTTGCTGGACTCCCTATTTACCTTGTCAACAGTTTGACGAACCAAGTCGCCAAAGTCTGCGGGACCTTGCGTCTTTTGTGAGCCACTGAGGCCATTCAGGCCGCCTACCTTGTTGCCATCGTCGTCCATGCCGCCAGCGGCTTGAGACTGATAAGAGCGCAGGGTTTGCAACATCGATTGAATGTTGCTGTGTGAATTGATTTTGTCGACCATTTGAGTTCCCCTTAAGCAGCCCAAGCCATGTTGCCGTTTTCAGCTTTCAACTTGGCCAGCTTGTAACGCAAAGTGCGTGGGCTAATACCCAACTTGGCAGCGGCTTCCATGCGGCTGTCGGTAGTTTGAATGGCCGCCAAAATCATTTGGTGTTCGCTGCTTTTCACGGCATCTTGCAGGTTGCTTGCAGCGTTTTGATGCGTCTCAACTTGAGCGTTTGCGGGCTGTTGTAAGTTGCCGGAGTTAAAGACCGCTGGCATGCCATTGGTGAATGTTTCTGATGCCAGTGTGTCTGCATGGGGCTGGCTTGAAATGAATGCAGAAGTGCTTGTGAAGTTGCTCAGGGCAGGCGCCTGGGCACATTCATCAAACATCAAATGCATGGTGTCAATGTGACCATCTGGGCACAGCACAACGGCACGTTGCACCACGTTTTCCAATTCACGGACATTGCCAGGCCAGGCATAAGTCAACAGCTGAGTTTGTGCAGCAATGCTGACTGAAAACTGTGTGTCTTTTGCATGTCGGGTGAGCAACTGACCGACCAAGGGCAAGATGTCGCCTGGTCTTTCGCGCAGAGGTGGCACGCGCAACTTGAATGTGCTGATTCGGAAGTACAGATCTTCCCTGAATTCTTTGGCTGTAATTGCCTGACGCAAATCCTTGTTGGTGGCCGCCACAATGCGAACATCAACAGCCACAGCGCGTTCTGCGCCAAGGCGGGTCAACTGGCGTTCTTGCAACACACGCAGCAACTTGGCTTGCAAATGCAAAGGCATCTCGCCAATTTCGTCTAGAAACAAAGTACCGCCATTGGCTTGTTCAAACAA
>JBEDKQ010000103.1:0-8529 GCA_041172085.1 Pseudomonadota bacterium
GCAGAAATAGCGGCCAAAGTGCTGGCCAAGGTGGTCATCAGTACTTGGGCATCGCCACCGGCTGTATTGAAAAACACCAAGTAGGTTGGCGCATTGTCTAAGAAAGAACTTAGCAAGCCCGTGATCCAGAAATACATCACCACATCGGGTGTGCCATCGGGCTGCGTAACCGCAGCAACCACGGGACCAAAGGGCCCATTGACACCGGCCTTCAACATGGCAATGACGGGGATGATGGTGAGGAAAATACCCGCAAACAATTTGGCGACTTCTTGGATGGGGCCCCAGCTGAACTGGTTGTCTGCGTGAACTTGCGAGGGCGTTAACTTAAGAGATAACAGAGTGATGGCAACAAGGCCAACATCTCTGACAATGCTTTGCATTGCCACTTCAGTGCCTGCAATGTCAAACACCACAGTAGATTTCCACAGACCACTCATGAGCACCAAGCAAACCACGGCGCCCAACAAGATGAAGTTGACCTTGCCATCAAAACCAATTTGACGCGAATCGGGCGTAGGGTCTACTGGCATCAACTCTTCGCGCTTGTGATAGAACCAAGAGTCGAGCAAAAAGAAAATCAACAACAGAGAACCCACCAAGAAAAGCGTTTCAGGGAAAAGTGTTTTAACTGTCCAGAAAAAATCAACACCCTTCAAGAATCCCAAGAAAAGCGGTGGGTCTCCTAATGGCGTTAGGGAACCGCCAGCATTGGCCACAATGAAAATAAAGAACACCACCACGTGAGCAACATGCTTGCGATTGTCATTGGCGCGAATGAGCGGCCTGATCATGAGCATGGAAGCACCCGTGGTACCCATGAAACTGGCCAAGACAGCACCGATGGCCAGGATGCTGGTATTGAGGCCGGGACTGCCGTGAAGATTGCCCCGAATGAAAATACCACCTGACACAGTAAACAAGGCCGTGATCAAAATAATGAACGGAATGTACTCTGCCAATAAAGCATGGATCAGGTTAGAACCAGCAAGCCCAACACCATAAAGGGCTGCAAATGGCAATAAAAATGCCAGAGACCAAGCCACAGTCACCTTGCCAAAATGATGGTGCCAGAACTGCGGCACCAGCAATGGCATCAATGCGATTGACAACAAAACACCCGCAAAAGGGATGCCCCACAGTGGGCTGAGGTCGGCACCGTTGATGTCGGCGGCAAAGGTCGCACCGGGCAACATTAACAAGCTTGCAAGCAAAAAGAGCATTGACTTGTGGCAGTTTTGTTTCATGGCAAGTTGACTTGAAAAAATAAGGGTCTGAATCATTGAACAACAAAGCTTGACGTTAATTGAGGGGCGTAATTTCAAAAACTTGTGCCAAATAGGCCAAGTATTTTTCGTCATCGCACATGCCCTTGCCTGGCGTGTCAGAAAGTTTTGCAACCGGCTGACCGTTGCAGCGTGTCATCTTGATCACAATTTGCAAGGGCTCATAGCCCAAGTCGTTGGTGAGGTTGGTGCCAATGCCAAAGGCCAACAAACAGCGACCATTGAACTGCCTGAACAGCTCGATGGTTTTGGGCACAGTCAGGCCATCGCTGAAAATAAGCGTTTTGGTTAAGGGGTCGACGCGGTTGGCACGGTAGTGCGCAATCATGCGCTCGCCCCAAACAAACGGATCGCCACTGTCGTGTCTGGCGCCATCGAACAATTTGCAAAAGTACATGTCAAAGTCGCGCAGGAAAGCATTGAAGCCATACACATCGCTTAAGGCAATGCCCAAGTCACCACGGTACTCTTTGGCCCACGATTCAAAGGCAAACACCTGACTGTCTCGAAGGCGCGGCCCCAAAGCCTGGCAGGCCTGCAAGTACTCATGCGCCATGGTGCCCAAGGGCGTGAGGCCCAGCATGTAGGCAAAGTGAACATTGCTGGTACCTGCAAATTGTTCTGTGGGGCCTGAACCCAGTCGACCAATGAGGACGCGCAAAACTTCTTCGTGCCAAGCGCGAGAAAATCTTCGGCGCGTACCGTAATCGGCAATCTTCAAAGACTTCAAGTCTTCTGTTTGCAACTGTTTGATTTTGGTGTCGAGACGGCTGCGGCCTTCCATGAGGTCTGGCAAACGTTGGGTATTTCTAAAATACACCTCGTTCACAATGGCCAGCACGGGAATTTCAAACAGGATGGTGTGCAACCAAGGACCTTGAATGACGATGTCAATTTCACCGGTCAAATTGGGGGTCACTTGAATGTATTTTTCGTTCAGTCTGAACAGACCTAAAAAATCGACAAAGTCACTTTTGATGAAACGCAATGAACGAAGATAAGCCAGCTCGTCTTCTTTAAAATGCAGACTGCAAAGCGATTTGATTTCGCTGCGAATTTCTTCGACGTACGGTGCCAAATCGACGCCCGGATTTCGACACTTGAAACGATACTCAACCTGTGCACCCGGAAATTGATGCAAGACCACTTGCATCATGGTGAACTTGTAGAGGTCAGTGTCCAGCAAACTGGTAATGATCATGTCGAAAAATGGCCAAAGAAAGTTGAACCTGCAGTGTAAGTGAAGCCAGTCACTTTCACCGGAACGAGGGCCGAGGATTACTCAGGATAAACGCGGTGATGGGGTCACTTTTAGGCGACTTTGGTCTGCGTTGAAGCAGGCACTGGTTGCACGACACCGCCGGCCAAATTCAAGACTTGGTCAGCCAAGGCATGCAGCGTCTTATTTTGCTCTGCAATCAGCAAGGTGTAGCCGCCTTGTTTGAGTTTTGCCAGTGCCTGCGCAATCGACTGTACCAATAACGGTGAAATGCCCTCACAGGGCTCGTCCAAAAGCAACATTTGAGGCTGCGTCATCAGGGTACGACCCAAAGCCAGCATTTGCTGCTCGCCGCCGCTCATTTGCGATGCGGGCCGGTTCAGCATGCCAGCCAGGGCCGGAAACAGGCTTAGCACATCCGCCAAATGAACTGGCGCAAGCCCAGCACCGCGTTGCTTGGCGCCACTGGGCATGGCAATTTCTAAATTTTGACGGACCGTGAGCGCCGAAAACAGCCTGCGGTCTTCAGGCACATAGCCCAAGCCCGCTTGAGCACGCTGGTGGGGCGCTAAGTCAAGCAAATTTTGACCTTTCCAAAGCGTCTCCCCTTGTACCGAGTCCATTAAACCCATGAGCGATTTAAGCAGTGTCGACTTGCCTGCCCCATTCAAGCCTTGAACCAAGACCAAGCTGCCCACGGGCACTTGAAAATTCACATCAAACAATGCCTGTGCTTGGCCATAAAAAGCATTCAATCGACGAACTTCAAGCATGGGGTTCACTTTCCTTCAGTTCAAAGTGATGTCCCAAATAGCGCTCGCGCACCAAGGGGTTGGCAACCACCTCATGAGGCAAACCTTGCGCCACCAACTTGCCTTCCATCAGAACCAAGACCCGATCGGCCACGCCAAACACGGCATCCATGTTGTGCTCTGTGTAGAGCACCGTTGTACCTTGTGCTGCCAATTTTTGAATGCGTGACATCATGTCAAGCCGCTCTTCTGGTGACAAACCAGCAGCAGGCTCGTCCAGCAACAACAGCCCTTGGTTTGGCTGGGGCAAACCTGCCATGGCCATGGCCAGTTCCAATCGTTTTTGATTGCCGTATGACAAATGCGCGGCAGAGGCATTCAGGGCGGTCTTGCCTAAATTTTGTAAGCCCATCGCCTCTAACCAAAATGAGGCCGCTTCGTTTTGACAATGGTCGAGTACATCAAACGCAGACACGCCCTTGGCTGCTTGCAAGACCAACTGCATATTTTGATAAACGCTTAAAGCTTCAAACACCTGAGCGACTTGGAAGGTACGGCCAATGCCAAGCGCCCGCCGATCCTTCGCGGAGACACGTGCCAGATCTTGTTGATGCCAATGCACTTTGCCATGGGCTGCAGTTTGTTGTCCTGCAACACATGCAAAGCAAGTCGATTTGCCAGCGCCATTGGGGCCAATCAAGGCCACACATTCACCTGCTTGCAACGCAAAGTCAACACCTTGCAGCGCCCATACACCGCCATAGTGGTGTTGCAAATTTTCGACCTTCAAAACCGTTGTCATGTCCGCGCTCCTTGCCGCGTCACTCGTTTGGAACGCCAGCCCAAAGCGCCTTCTGGTGCAAACACCATGAGCAGCATGATGAGAAAGCCCAAAAAACCTCGCCAATATTCAAAGTGCCGTCCCATTTCTGCGCCAAGTCCTACCAAAAATGAACTGCCAGCGAGCGCACCCCAGAGATGGTGCACACCGCCTAACAAGACCACCAACAAGGCATCGACCGAATTGGCCACCGATGCAACCGATGGGAATACAGCACCCTTGCTGATGGCCCACAAACTGCCCGCTAAGCCAGCCACAGAGGCACTGATCAAAAAGACCTGTTGGTTCAAACGGGTCACAGGCAAGCCACTTGCCAAAGCACGCAAAGGGGCATCGCGGCCGGCTTGCAGTGCTGCGCCCATGCTTGAGCGGGTCAAACGGGCAAAACCCAAAATAGCGCAGGCACACAAGCTGATCAAGATCAGTTGAAAAAGCATTCGCGATGATGTGTCCATGAGCGCCAAGCCAATCAAACCATTGTCGCCACCTGTAACGGCAATCCACTGACTGGCACCGGCCCACACCATCTGTGCAAAAGCCAAAGACAACATGGCCAAGTAAACACCGGCACTGCGCTGCAACAACTGAGACATGGCAATCGCAGCCAAGCAGGCCACCAAGATACCACTGCCCGCCGCTTGCACTGCATTGAAACCCCAATGCAAATGACTTAAGGCTGCGGCATAGGCACCCAAACCAAAGTAGGCTGCATGACCAAAACTGACCCAACCAGACAAAGCCATCATGGCCTGCAAACTGAGGCCAAACAACATCATGATGAGGACATCTTCCAAAACATGTTGCGTGTACGGCGTTACCACAAGCAACAGCAATGACACCAGAAACCAAAGTGCCAGAGATGACCACAACAACATGCGTTGAGAGTTCCAGCCTTTAAACGCTGGTACTTTTTCGCGTTGCGCAGCGCCTGGCAACTCGCCCATCAAACCTTGCGGACGCCAAGCCAACACCAGCGCCATGGTGAAAAAGATCAAAACCAAGGTGGCTTGCGGAAAGAAGTAAATGCCAAAAGCATGAACACAACCGATGATGAGCGAGGCAAAAAAAGCACCCGAGATGCTGCCCAGACCGCCCATTACCACCACCACAAAAGTTTCCACCACCATTTGCAAATCCATTTGCAAATTGGCAGGCTCTCTCGGCAATTGAAGCGCACCGGCCAACCCTGCCAGGCCGCAGCCCAACACCACCACCCCCATCATCAAGGGTGCAGGGTTAACGCCCAAGGCGTCTAGCATTTGCCGGTCTTGTGTGGCCGCGCGGACTTGCCCCCCCCAACGTGTCTTTGTGAGGAGCAAATGCAAGCCCCACCAAACCAAAGGGCCCAACAGCAACGTCAGCAATTGCCATTGCGGGAAAAAATCTTCGCCAATCTGCAAAGACCCTTTAAGCCCTGGAAATCTGGGTGCAAAAATTTCGGCGGGCCCCATCCAAGCCAGCAGCACATCGTGGATGACCAAGCTCAAACCAAAGGTAGCCACCAACGGATACAAAGGTGGCGAGTGTCGCAGCGGTCTGAACAAACACCACTCAGCAACTGCCCCCAAGAAGGCTGCGCAAAGCGCTCCCAACAACATGGCAGCCAAATAAATAGAAGCTTGATCCGACCCACTGCCCCACACCTGCGTGATGAGGTATCCCGCCACCATGGCGCCGAGCATATAAAAACTACCGTGCGCAAAGTTAACGATGCGCGTGACACCAAAGACCAGCGTCAGCCCTGCTGCCATCATGAACAACGTGCTTGCATGGCTGAGGCCATTCAAGCATTGAATGAACCAAAAACTCATTCAACCCAATGCGTAAAGTCACGTGCATCGACACGCGTTGTTTTGAAAGTGTTGACGACGGCGGACTCGTCTGCATAACCCAGAGACATGCCACACACCATCATTTCGTTGTCAGTTGCGCCAACGTGCTTGTAGATGATCTTCGAAAAATTATTCCAAGCAGCTTGAGGACATGTGTGCAAACCACGTGCACGTGCAGCCACCATCAGGCTTTGCAAGAACATGCCGTAATCGAGCAAACTGCCTCGGCCCATCACTTTGTCGACGGTAAAAATCAAGCCTACGGGTGCATCAAAAAAACGATAGTTTTGTTGGTGCTGTAAGTGCATTTTGTCTTTGTCACCTTTGCCAATGCCCAACACACCATACAAACCGAAACCACACTCGCGGCGGCGATCGATGAAGGGGCTAACCCATTTGCTGGGGTAGTAGTCGTATTCTTCTGCGTACTCTGCAGCCAGCGCTGGGTTGGCCGCCATGGCGTTGTGCGCATCGCACACCTCGCTGACCAATTTGTCTTTGGCGGCGCCCTGCAATACATAAACCTTCCAAGGTTGCGTGTTGGTGCCACTGGGGGCACGCGCTGCAACTTGCAAGAGATCTTCGAGCACGGATTTTTCGACGGGCTTGTTCAAATAAGCACGCGCCGAAAAGCGACTCAAGATGGCTGCGTCGACGCTGTCTGCATCGGCGACCACAGTGCTAACTTGTGAAGTTGAGAGTTCGTTCATGAGAGGGTCTCCAGGACTTTGATAAATGATTCAGGTAGAGCTTGCGGACGCCGCGAAGCTTTGTTGACGTAGACGTGAACAAAGTGTCCCCGTGCGGCAGTCAGTGGCTCGCCTTGCGCAAACAATCCGACCTCGTAACGCACACTGGACGATCCGCGATGTGCCACACGGATGCCGGCTTCAATGGTTTGAGGGAATGCCAAAGGCGCAAAATAATTGCACTGTGTTTCAACCACCAAGCCGATGGTCTCGCCTTGGTGAATGTCCAACACGCCCTGCTCGATCAAATGCGCATTGACAGCTGTGTCAAACCAACTGTAGTAAACGACATTGTTGACGTGGCCATAGACGTCGTTGTCCATCCATCGGGTGGTGATGGGACGAAACACACGGTAGGCACTTCGGGGCAAAGGCGCCGGCTTGTTATCGGCTTTTTGCGACGTTGGGTTGTTAGAAGTCATAAGCCCCGATTTTGCCAGTGATGCCAATGCTGCACCGCCAGTTGCCATGTGTTCATTTGAACTTGAACAGTTTGGGTCAGGTCACGACCATACCCACCCCCCATGCAGATGATCATGGGCAAGCCCTGAGATCGGACCCATTCAAATACCTGCAAATCACGGGCTTTCATGCCCTCTTCCGTCAGCTTAAGCCGCCCTAAGCGGTCACCTTCGTGGGCATCGGCACCCGCCAAATAAATCACAAACTGGGGCTGAAAACGCATCAAAACTTGGGCCAACGCACTGTCTAAAGCCGTCAAATAAGCGTCATCGGCACAGCCATCGGTCAAACCAACGTCCAAATCACTGTTCACTTTGCGAAAGGGAAAGTTCTTTTCACCGTGCAATGAGAGGGTAAAAACACTGGGGTCATCGGCAAATATTTGGGCTGTGCCGTTGCCTTGGTGCACATCCAAGTCGATCACCAAGACCCGAAAAACCTGCTTGGCCGCCCGGAAATGCTCCATTTGAAGCACCCTGGCCGTTACAGCGATGTCATTGAAAACGCAAAACCCGCCCCCTTGGTGGGCGCTGGCGTGGTGGGTACCACCTGCCAAATTGCCAGCAATGCCCTCCCGCATGGCCACCCTGCCAGCCGCAACAGAGGCGCCGGCAGACCGCACCGAGCGCTCTGCCATGGCAGGCGTCCAAGGAAAGCCAATCTCGCGCTGAGCCTGGGGGCTGAGCCCGCCCGATTTCACGGCTTGCACATAGGCTGGGGTGTGCGCCAAGGCCAGTTCCCCATCGGTTGCCGCTGGAGCTTCCAACATCACAACATCGGGCAACTCGCCCCCAACTCGCTCTCTCAGCATGCTGTACTTGGCCATTGGAAACCGATGCCCTTCTGGTAAGGGGAGCACAAAATGGTCTGAGTAGAAGGCTTTCATGACCCAATTGTGACCAATTTCAATTTCTAGAACGCCGACTCTAAAATGCTGCGTTGCAACAAAAACCCCTTGTAATTGGCTTCAGAGTGCCTAAAATTCATCCCATGCTGCACTGCAACAAGAAGTTAGGCCTAGCGTCAAGCAAAGCCGGTTCGGAGCAGTCCCTTGAAACTTTTTTAAATTAACGGAGAAATCATGATGACCACAGAACAAATCGTTGCATCCCACAAAGCCAATGTCGAAACCCTCTTCGGTTTGACACACAAAGCCTTCGAAGGCATGGAAAAATTGGTCGAATTGAACTTGACAGCCACCAAGGCTGCCTTGAGCGAGTCTGCACAAAGCACCAAAGCTGCTTTGAGCGTGAAAGACGCACAAGAACTGTTGGCTTTGCAAGCCAACTTGTTCCAGCCTTTGGCCGAGAAAACAGCTGCTTACAGCCGTCACCTCTATGACATCGCTTCTGGTACTTCTAACGAATTCACCAAAGCCTTTGAAGCCC
>JBEDKQ010000104.1:0-8478 GCA_041172085.1 Pseudomonadota bacterium
AGTTCGGGTGAAACGGGCAATCTCTACGCGCAGCAATACCAAATAGGCACACGTTGATCTGGTTCCGGAGAGTGTGCGGGTAGGTAGCACCGAGCCGAGTGGGCAACCCTCGGCCCAGAGTAATGGCGGTCACATTGGCGGCAACGTCAATGCACAGAATCCGGCTTATCGGTGGGCTTCACACTTTATTGGATGGCTGCAAGGCGGCCAAAAAAAACGCGCTCTAGCTAAACTAGAGCGCGTTTTCTTGAACTTGCAACTGTTAGCGAGTGGGCATCAAACTGGCAGCCAACGCAAACACAGAGTTGGGCACGTTCATTTTGACGGGCGGAGCCTTTGGCTTGGCAAACACGCCGCGCTTCACAACAGAGGGTGCTGGCTCTACTGTAACGCCTTTGGCGCGCTGCTCAGACACCAATTGGCGCAAGCTGATGGACTGCAAATGCGCCAACATTTTTTCGTTCAGGCTGGCCCACAATTCACTGCTCATCCAGTTGCCAGCTTCAGAACTTCCGGCATCCTCAGACTCGACAGAAAAGTCAACGGCACTGACAATGTCGGCCATGGTAATTTTTTCGGCACTGCGGGCCAAAGAGTAACCGCCGCCTGGTCCGCGTGTGCTTTCGACCAAATGGTGCTGCCGCAGTTTGCTGAACAGCTGTTCCAAGTAGGAGAGTGAAATTTGGTGACGCTCGCTGATGGCCGAGAGCGAAACCGGGCCGCGATCTTCGCGCAAAGCGACATCGATCATGGCTGTGACAGCAAAACGACTTTTGGTGCTCAAACGCATGTTATTTTTCCTTTCAGCTCAAGCTACGAACATTCGAGTGAATATTCTCTCAAACTTACAAGATAAATGAGGATGCCCTGATGAATTTCAAGGGTTTGCGGTCATCTAATGTGGCAAATTTGCGCAAAAACAGGGTTTTTACTCAAAATCTTTCGTAGCCCATCAGGGCTCGCCACTGGCCCGATGCCAAAGGGGCCATCAAAACACGACCCATTCTGACTCTTTTAAGACCTATCAGCCGCAGGCCTGTATTTTCAATGACGCCCGCAGCATACCCGGGCTGGTACCCCTTGAATGCCATGCGCAAACCTGTTTTTTCGGGTGTGCTGCTGCTGATGCTGGTTTTAAGCCCTGTGGGGCACATGTCGTGGAGTTGATCGGGGCTGACGGATCCTTGCACTTCGGCCAACATTTCGTGCTCTAGGGGTGTGCGATCATCTAGCAATTTGCGCAGCATGGCCGGGTCTTCCGTCAGCACCACCAAGCCAGTTGCAGCGTCTTCCAAGGCCGCTGCACATTGCAATATTTTTTGCAATCTTGGCGTGAGACTGATGCCAGAGCGATCCTGGTTAGAACGCATGTCTGGCGTCAGGGATTTCCAGACGCTGCTGTGGCTTTGCGGCAAGCAACTCTGTCCCGCTGTTTTGTGCAACAAGACCGTGAGCAATGGCACTTTGCCCCGCTGCGCGGTGCTGTGAATGTCGATTTGTTCGTCTTTCACCCGATGCGCTGGCTCGTCAACCACCGTGTTGTTGACCTTGACCCAGCCACCCACAATCACTTGCTCGGCTTCGGCGCGGGAGCATTTCAAAATATCGGCGACCCGTTTGGCCAGGCGAATGCCTTCCGTGCCGGCGCTTGTGTTGGACGGTGTCATGTCAGTTGTTGCCAGGTGGCATGGACAGAATGCGGTCCACATGCGCTTGCAAAGAGCGTGCAGCCACAGGCCACAAACGCTCTGGCACATCGTTGTAGGCGTGAGCCACCCAGTCTTCTAGGGTGCCGTTGGGCAAATCACGCATGGCCGCAATTACCTTGACTTCACGCTTTAAGCGATGGGCTTTGAGTTGGGCAATGGCTTGCTCGGCAAATCCCAACACATAGCCGTGCGCAGGCAAGATGAACTCGAGGTTGTGGGCGCGGCATTCTGATGCCAACAAATCGAGCGAATCAAGGTAATCGGTCATGCCACCATCGGGTGGATTGACCACGGTGGTGCTGCCATTGAGCACATGGTCGCCCGAAAACAACAAGCCGTCTTCGAGCAATGCCAAGCACAGGTGGTTGGCCGCATGGCCTGGCGTGTGAAGCACTTTGAGGCTGTGCTGGCCCACTTTGAGTAATTCACCGTGTGACAAAGACCGATCGGGCGTGAACTGGCTTTGCGCATTGGCCGTGCTGGCGGATGGCAAACCCAAAACAGGTGGCAAGCCTAGCGCGGCGTCTTTGCACAAAGCCTGCAAAGGCTTGGCACCTGGAGAGTGGTCTGGGTGCGAGTGTGTGCACACAATCATGCGAATTTGACCATTGGTAGCGCGCCAAATTTTGTCCAAGTGATCGGGGTCGGCAGGACCTGGATCGATCACGATGTAACCGCTCTGGGGGTCGCCCACCCAATAGGTGTTGGTGCCAGGGCCGGTCATGACGCCAGGGTTGGGTGCCGTTAGACGTTGCACATTTTTGAGCAAAGCCACTGGGTGATCGGACTGCCAATCGAGGTGGTGCACGATTTGACCGTCTGGGCTGGTCAGGGCCAATTCGCCGTAAGGCGATTCGTGCTCCATGTAGCGTTCTTCCTTGCCTGCTAACCAGCCTGCGCGCGGACAGCTGGTCCACAAAGGCTCATCGTTGACGGCACATGCGTCCAAAACGGTTTGAACATTGGCAAAGGGTGTGAGGCGCTGTAAGGTGCGAATGGTGGGGAAGATGATGAAGAATTCGCCGGCTTCGTGGCGCTTGAGTGCCTCTGCGGGGCGCACCCACACGGGCTCGAACTGTTCAGATTCATCGGCCACTGGGGTTTGACCTTCAGGCATGCGTGCCACCAAAAAAGGCACGTCAAAGCGTTTGGGCAAATCGCGGTCGGTAATCCAGTGGGCCAGAACATAGACTTGGTCGGCGGCCAGTTTCAAGCCGTGTGCAGCACATTGCGCTGCAAAGGGCTGGCTGCGGTTGAGCAGGGCAATGTCTTGAGCGGTGGCCATGCTGTGATCAGCACGATAGGCGAGCAAAATTCCCAGTTCTTCGAAGCTTTCGCGAATGGCTGCGATGGCTTGCGTGAGGTGCAGATCAGTTTGGGTGGGCCGGCGTCGGGATTGGGCATGCGAGCTTGCATCGAGGGCATCGATGCCGCCGCCCGGAAACACATAAGCACCAGGGGCAAAGCTGGCAGTGAGCGAGCGCCGTGTCATGAGGACTTCGATGCCTTGGGCACTGTCGCGCAGCATCAGTACCGTAGCGGCCGGCCGTGTTGCGGCGGGTTCTCGTTGGGGGTGTAAGAGTTGTTGAGGTCTAACCATGGAACGATTATCGGTCCTAGCGTGACGCTTGTCGCCTTTGCAAGCTGGCTTTGTTCAAACCATGCGCTGAACAGACGATAATTCGGCCATGCGAATTCGCTTTACAAAAATGCAAGGGGCGGGCAACGATTTTGTGGTGCTCGACGAAACACGTGCGCGTTTCAATTTCACCACCGCCCAATACCGCTTCCTGGCCGACCGTCATTTTGGGGTGGGAGCCGATCAAATTTTGACGGTGCGCCCCGCGCCCAATGACACGCTTGATTTTGAATACGTGATTCACAACGCCGATGGCGGCGAGGTAGAGCACTGCGGCAATGGTGCACGTTGCTTTGTGCGTTACGTGCGCGACAAGGGCCTCACCACCAAAGACCGCGTCCGAGTCAAAGTGCAGCAAGGCGAAATTGAATTGCAGATGAACGCCGACGGCCGTGTGACGGTCAACATGGGGGCACCCATTTTGGATTTGCCCAAAGTGCCTTTCAATGCCTCGGGTTTGCAGCATGCATTGGTCAATGGCTGTGAAGTGTGGCAACTGCCGCTGAACGCAGCCGACCCAAGTGCTGTGGCCCAAGTGGCCCAAGTGGCCCAAGTGGCCGTGGTATCGATGGGCAACCCCCATGCCGTTCAGGTTGTGGACGAGGTTGACACAGCGCCTGTTCGCACGAACGGCCCTTTGATAGAACACCACCCCGCATTTCCCAACCGCGTCAATGCTGGCTTCATGCAAGTTTTGAACCGCGATGCTGTGCGCCTTCGGGTGTTTGAGCGTGGCGCTGGCGAAACTTTGGCCTGTGGTACGGGTGCTTGCGCCGCCGTTGTCGCCGGTATTCGCATGGGCCTGCTCAACCCCATCGTGGACGTGCAAACTCAGGGCGGCACCCTCACCATTGAATGGCAAGGCCTTGCTAAAAACGATCTGTCTCAAGCTGTCTTCATGACCGGCCCCGCCACATCCGTTTTTGAAGGCGAGATTGACGTCCCCAACTTACCTTGATTTGAAAGACAGGCATGACCCCCACCTCTATCAATCCGATGAACCCCATTACGGAAGATGACATCGCTGATTTTTTGGCCAATACGCCCGATTTTTTTGAGCGCCATGCGCAGTTGCTAGCTTCCGTCCAGTTGCTCAGTCCTGACAACCATCGCTCGGTGAGTTTGCAAGAGCGTCAAGCGCAAATGTTGCGCGACAAAATTCGTGCCTTGGAAATGCGCATCATGGAGATGATTCGCCACGGCAACGAAAACATGATCATCACTGAGAAGCTGCAAAAATGGGCCTGTGAGTTGTTGCAAACCCCAGCTGCCGAGCGTGTGCCATCTGCATTGAAAAACATTGAAGCGCGTTTTCAAGTGCCCCAAGTGGGCGTGCGCCTGTGGGGCGTCGCCGAGGCCTATGCCCATGCCGACTACAGCCAACAGGTGAGCGATGAAGTGAAGCAAGCTGCGGCCAGTTTTGCAGCGCCCTTTGTGGGTGCCAGCTCAGGCGTCGAAGCGGTGCAGTGGTTGCAAGAGCCTGGGCAGGCGGTTTCGGTGGCCTTGTTGCCTTTGCGTCTGAACAAGGACCAAGCCCCGTTTGGTCTGCTGGTGCTTGCCTCGCCGGATGCACAACGTTTTCACAGCGGCATGGGGACAGACTTTTTAGAGCACTTGGCCGAGTTGTGCAGCGCAGCCTTGTCGGCTTTGCTTCCTTCCAAGGTTTCAGGCCAGTAGCATGGACGAGCGCGTTGCTCGTTACTTGGACCATGTGCGTTTTGAAAAACGCCTGGCCGACAGAACCACGACGCTCTATTCTTTAGACCTGCAAAAGCTCTCCGAGTTGGCACAAGCTGCCAACGTCGATTTGGCGCAAGTTCAAACCGTTCATGTGCGTCGGTGGGTGGCGCAAATGCACAGCGGTGGACGCACGGGTCGGGGCATTGCCCTCATTTTGTCGGGCTGGCGCGGTTTCTACCATTGGCTGGCGCGCGAAAGCCTCATTGCGCACAATCCCGTTGAGGGAGTACGTGCCCCTAAAGTGGCCAAGCCTTTGCCCAAAGCCTTGGGTGTGGAAGAGGCCGTGCAATTGGCAGAGCACAGCGAAGAAGCAGACGACCCCTGGCTAGAGGCCCGCGATGCAGCCATGGTGGAGCTTCTGTATGGCTGTGGTTTGCGGGTGGCCGAGCTGATTGGGTTGGATGTGGTGGCCAGTACGGAAGCTTCTAAAAAAGGACGAGGCTGGATTGATTTACAAGGTGCTGAGGTGATGGTGCAAGGCAAGGGCGGCAAACGCAGAACGGTGCCTTTGGGTCAAGCTGCACTGAAGGCGCTTGAAACATGGTTGCCTTTGCGCGGCCAAGCCATGGGCATGATGACCCAATCTGTGCCGGGCTTGTCGGATGCTGCGCTGGCCTTGTTTCCGGGCAGGCATGGCACGCGCCTGACCGCTCAATCGGTGTGGCAACGCTTGAAGCGGCGCAGCTTGTTGGCCGGCTTGGCCACCCCAGTGCATCCGCACATGCTTCGGCATTCATTTGCCAGCCATGTGCTGCAATCGAGCAGTGATTTGCGTGCAGTACAAGAGCTACTGGGCCACGCCAATATCAGCACCACGCAGGTGTATACGCGCTTGGATTTTCAACACTTGGCCAAGGCCTATGATGCGGCTCACCCGAGGGCAAAGCGGGGGGGGCTCGGCACAGGCTTGTCGTCGAGAGATTCGGTGCCAGACAAAGAAGAGAAAAAGTAATCACAGCTTGCTGAAAGGTTTTTATGCCTGCAGCAGTGGGACAATGTCGGCATGAAAATGATTCGACTTAAAGCTGGCAAAGAGCGCTCTTTGCAACGTCAGCATCCTTGGATTTTTGAATCAGCCATTGCCAAAGGCAGTGCCGATGCGGGAGAGACCGTGCGTGTGGAATCGCACGAGGGGCAGTTTCTGGCGTGGGCGGCTTTCAGTCCGACTTCGCGCATTCGCGCACGGGTTTGGAGTTTTGATGAGGCGCAGCGCATTGACACTGCTTTCATTGAAGCGCTAATTTACAAATCTGTGCGTGCACGCAGTTTGTTTGACATCCAAAGCAATGGCATGCGCTTGGTGCATGGTGAGTCCGATGGCTTGCCTGGCTTGGTGGTTGACCGTTATGGCGATACGTTGGTGGCGCAGTTCACTTCTTGTGGCACTGAGCGCTTTAAGTCAGTCATGGCCGATGCGTTGCTCAAAGCCACAGGCTTGACCAAGTTGTATGAACGCTCGGACGCCAATGTGCGCGCTTTAGAAGGATTGCCTGAAGTGACTGGGTGGCTGCGTGGTGAAGGTCCGACAGAGCTCACGTTGCAAGAGCACCATTGGCAATTGTTGCTGAACATTGCTGAAGGGCACAAGACCGGTTTTTATTTGGATCAGCGCGATAGTCGTTTTCGCTTTTTCCAACACACCTTGTTTCGCAAATTTAAAAGTGTGCTCAATTGCTTTTGCTATACGGGGGGTTTCAGTGTAGCGGCTTTGGCCGGTGGTGCTGGGCATGTGACGTCGATTGATTCGTCGGGGCCTGCACTTGAAAAGGCGAAGGCGAACGTGTTGCTCAATGGCTTTGAGTTGTCACGTGCCACTTTCATGGATGCCGATGTCAATGCGTCCTTGCGCTCGTTCATTGAGCAAGGCGTGCAGTTTGATGCCATTGTGTTGGACCCGCCTAAGTTTGCGCCCACGGCGGCGCATGCCGACAGGGCTGCGAGGGCCTACAAGGACATCAATCGTTTGGCTTTTAAGTTGCTGGCGCCTGGGGGCGAGTTGTTCACTTATTCTTGCTCGGGTGGCATCAGTGCCGATTTGTTTCACAAAATTGTGGCGTCTGCTGGAACCGATGCGGGGGTGGATGGCTACATCAGTGAGCGCTTACAGGGTGCGCCGGATCATCCCATGACGGTTTATTTTCCTGAAGGGGAGTACCTCAAGGGGTTGGTGGTGGTGAAAAAGTTGTGAAACTTTGTGTCTTTCGCACGCAGGACGAGGATGTCATGGGCGGGCGCCTCATACTGGGGTACCAGAAATCGTTGCCCACCCATGACATCCTCATCCTGCCGGGTTTTTTCTGGGGTGGGTACACTTGCTTCCTCTTTTGACGATCGACCTCTCTCTTTTGGAGTATTTCCATGGCTTTGATTCCTGCAACCATCCTGACTGGCTTTTTGGGCTCGGGCAAAACTACGCTGCTCAAGCGAGTGCTGACGGAGGCGCATGGTCAAAAAATTGCCATCATTGAGAATGAGTTTGGTGAGGAGAACATCGACAACGACATTTTGGTGTCGGACACCCATGAGCAAATTATTCAAATGAGCAATGGGTGTATTTGTTGCACCATCCGGGAAGATTTGCGCACCACCCTGCAAACTTTGGCAGCCCAGAAGCGCAAAGGTGAACTCGATTTTGAGCGTGTGGTGATTGAGACCACGGGCTTGGCCGATCCTGGTCCAGTGGCCCAAACGTTCTTCATGGACGATGAAATTGCCGAGAGCTTTTTGCTGGACTCTATTTTGACCTTGGTCGATGCCAAGCACGCTGCGCAGCAACTGAACGATCGGCAAGAGGCACGACGTCAGGTGGGGTTTGCCGATCAAATCTTCATCAGCAAGGCCGATTTGGTGTCAAAGCCTGAACTGGAAGCGCTACAGCACCGCTTGGCGCACATGAACCCTCGCGCGCCACAGAAGGTGGTGCATTTTGGCGAGGTTTCGTTGGCGCAAGTGTTTGATTTGCGCGGGTTTAATCTGAATGCCAAGCTCGACATTGACCCCGACTTTTTAAAAGAAGACGAACCCCATGTGCATGATGAGCATTGCGGCCATGATCACGGGCACGACCATGATCATGGAAAGGGGCACGATCACGCCCACGATCACCACGAACACGGCGAGCATTGCAATCACCCTTCACACCAAGGCGAGGGCCATGGGCACCACCACCACTTTGACGATGATGTGAAGAGTTTTGTCTTTAAATCAGACAAGCCCTTCGATCCCGCCAAGTTGGAAGACTTTTTGGGAGCCATCGTCAATGTCTATGGCCCCCGCATGCTTCGCTACAAGGGGGTGTTGAACATGAAGGGCACTGAACGAAAAGTCATTTTTCAGGGTGTTCACCAGCTGATGGGCAGTGATTTAGGGCCTGTTTGGGCTGAAAACGAG
>JBEDKQ010000105.1:0-8397 GCA_041172085.1 Pseudomonadota bacterium
GCTTGAACCAATTTCTAATCCGCTGTCCCAGCAACTTCCAATGAAGGTTTCCAGCCGGGTTTTAAGATCGATTGAGTCTTCGGGGTTGGCGCCATCGGGTAAGAGCACCAGTACATCGACGTCAGAGGATGGGAAAAGTTCACCTCGGCCAAAACCACCTACGGCAATCAAGGCTTCGCCTTGATTAAACCCCGCTTGGTTCCAAAGCTGAATGAGCAATTTGTCGGCAAGTTGTGCCAATCGCATCAAAGCGCGTTTCATCCCACGGCCGTTGGCCGCACTGTTGGCAATGTGTGTCCAAAGCGCTTGCTTTTCTTGACGATATTGCTCTCTGTATACCGACAAGTCTGCCATGCACTTATCCTTTGATGAATGCAGGAACCGGAGGACTGCCGGCAGACAAAGTGAGGACTTCGTAGCCCGTTTCAGTGACCAAAATGGTGTGTTCCCATTGTGCTGACAATGATCGGTCTTTGGTCACAATGGTCCAGCCGTCGCCCATTTCTTTGATTTCGCGTTTTCCGGCGTTAATCATGGGTTCAATGGTGAACGTCATACCTGCTTTAAGCTCATCTAAAGTGCCGGGCTTTCCATAATGTAAAACTTGCGGTTCTTCGTGAAAGACTTTGCCAATGCCGTGGCCGCAAAACTCTCGAACAATTGAAAAACCCATGTTTTCAGCAAATTTTTGAATAGCCCAGCCGATGTCACCCAGACGCGCGCCTGGTTTGACTTGTGCAATGCCGTGCCACATGGCTTCATAGGTGGCAGCACACAATCGCTTGGCTGCAATGGAGGCATCGCCGACCAAGAACATCCGGCTTGTATCGCCATGCCAGCCGTCCTTGATGACAGTGATGTCAATGTTCACAATGTCACCCTTTTTAAGGGCCTTTTCATTGGGAATACCGTGGCACACCTGGTGATTGATGGAGGTACAAATGGATTTGGGATAAGGCGCATAGCCCGGTGGCTGGTAATTCAAAGGGGCAGGAATGGTCCCTTGAACATTGACCATGTAATCGTGGGCCAGTTTGTCCAACTCATTGGTGGTGACGCCTGGCACCACGAAAGGCGTGAGGTAGTCCAAAACTTCGGATGCGAGGCGGCCAGCAACACGCATGCCTTCTGCGCCATGAGCGTCTTTGAGGGTGATTGTCATGGGGGCTGATTATCCCATTCATCAGTGTATTTTGCAGAATTTGGCTTGTCAGCAGTTAAAATAATGGCTCGTTCAATACCCCAGTCAGCGGTATTTGAGACACTTTTCCTACAGCCCTCAAGGCCACCCAGTGACCCTGCAAACTCTCATCTTGGACGGCGGCAACGCCCTCAGCGATTTCCGTATTCAACAACTCTTACCCCGTCTGCAGGCAATTTGCCCAGAAGTTGTAGGCGTTTCTGGACAATACTTACACCTTGTCGCCAGCGCCTCACCCCTTGAAGACGCAGCCCAGTCGGTGCTCAAACAACTGCTCACATATGGTGATCCAGCCAAGGCCTTTGACAGCGCCACAGACTGCACCATAGACAGCACCATGATGTCTTGGACACTTTGTGTTTCACCACGCTTAGGCACGGTTTCACCCTGGGCCTCCAAAGCCACTGACATTGCTCACAACTGTGGTTTAAGCGTTCGTCGAATTGAACGTCTGCTTGAGTACCGATTGCAGTTGCTGCCCAAGTCGCATGTCAACAAACTCAATGCCGACATCAAACGTGAGTTGGCCGATTTGCTCCACGATCGCATGACGGAATCCATTTTGTCCGAGCGAACTGAGGCACTGGCGTTGTTCAATGAACTAGCTGCACAAGCTTTGTTGCATGTGGACGTTCTCAAAGGTGGGCGCCAGGCTTTGGTGCACGCCAATCAGCAATTTGGACTTGCTTTGGCCGAGGATGAAATCGATTATTTGCTGAATTCCTTTTTGCAATTGGGGCGTAACCCGTCCGATGTTGAATTGATGATGTTTGCGCAGGCCAACAGCGAACATTGCCGTCACAAGATTTTCAATGCGCAATTCACCATTGACGGTGAAGCTCAATCGCACAGTTTGTTTGGCATGATCCGCCATACGCACCAACAGAATCCGCAGCATACGGTGGTTGCCTATTCAGACAATGCGTCCATCATGACGGGTCACGAAGTTGAACGCTTTGTGTCAAAGCAAGGTGGCGCTTACGTTAAAGAAAAAGCATTGCACCATGTCCTCATGAAGGTTGAGACCCACAACCACCCTACAGCCATTTCACCTTTTCCTGGCGCTTCTACAGGTGCTGGCGGCGAGATTCGAGACGAGGGTGCAACAGGACGCGGATCTAAACCTAAAGCGGGACTGACAGGCTTTACGGTTTCCAAACTTTGGGATGGCACCTTCGGCAAACCCGATCACATGGCCAGCCCATTGCAAATCATGACAGAAGGCCCCTTGGGCGGCGCTGCTTTCAACAATGAGTTTGGCCGTCCCAATTTACTGGGCTACTTTCGCGAATACGAGCAAGAGGTCGATGGCGTTTTGCGTGGCTATCACAAACCCATCATGATTGCGGGTGGCCTCGGCGTGATTGATGCCGTACAAACGCAAAAAATCCAATTTCCCGCAGGCACTTTGCTGATTCAACTGGGTGGCCCTGGCATGCTCATTGGCATGGGCGGCAGTGCGGCCAGTTCGATGGCTTCTGGCACCAATGCGGCCAACTTGGACTTTGACTCTGTCCAACGCGGCAACCCAGAAATTGAGCGTCGTGCCCAAGAAGTGATCAACCATTGCTGGGTGATGGGCAATCACAATCCTATTTTGGCCATTCACGATGTAGGGGCGGGTGGGTTGTCCAATGCATTTCCAGAACTCACCAACGATGCGGGACGTGGTGCTCGTTTTGACTTGCGTTCAGTGCCCTTAGAAGCTTCAGGTCTGTCCCCCAAAGAGATTTGGTCCAACGAAAGTCAAGAGCGATATGTTTTGGCCATCGCGCCAGAATCTCTGGACACGTTCAAGGCTTTCTGTGAACGCGAACGTTGCCCCTTTGCTGTCGTTGGCGTGGCAACAGAAGAGCGCCATTTGATTTTGGCCGATGACCAAGCCAAGACCCGTGAAACCCAAAAACCTGTCGACATGCCCATGAATGTGCTTTTGGGCAAGCCCCCCAAAATGCACCGTGATGTGCAATCTTTGACCCGAAAAATCACGCCCATCGATTTGAGCAATGTCGATTTGCAAGAAGCAGTTGTGCAAGTGCTCAGCCATCCTACTGTGGCCTCCAAACGATTCCTCATCACCATTGGAGATCGAACGGTAGGAGGCTTGACGCACAGAGATCAAATGGTCGGTCCTTGGCAGGTGCCTGTGGCCGATTGCGCCGTCACCTTGGCTGACTATCAAGGTTTCAAGGGCGAGGCCATGAGCATGGGCGAGAGAACACCCTTGGCCAGCGTCAACGCAGCAGCTTCGGGTCGCATGGCAATTGCTGAAGCCATCACCAATTTATTGGCGGCCCCCATCGAACTTGATCGCGTCAAACTCAGTGCCAACTGGATGGCGGCCTGTGGCGAGCCGGGTGAAGACGCAGCACTATACGAAACTGTCAAGGCTGTGGGGCTTGAGTTGTGTCCTGCCTTGGGCATTTCTATTCCTGTTGGAAAAGACAGCCTGTCCATGAAGACACAATGGGCAGCTGATGGCCAGTCGCGCAAAGTCACATCGCCTGTCAGTTTGATTGTGAGTGCTTTCGCCAGCCTGAAGGATGTTCGTGGCACCTTAACGCCACAATTGAATTCAAGCTTAGATGACACATCGCTCATTTTGATTGATCTGAGCAATGGCCAGTCGCGCATGGGCGGCAGCATTTTGAGCCAAGTGCTCAACCAATCGGGTGATCACGTGCCCGATTTGGAAACGCCCGCCAATTTGATCAATCTGGTCAATGCGATTAACGCCTTGCGCAGCCAAGGAAAAATTCTGGCTTATCACGATCGGAGTGATGGTGGCCTTTTTAGCGCGGTTGCAGAAATGTGCTTTGCAGGGCAAGTTGGTGTTGCAATCAATTTGGATTTGTTGGTCACCGAAGGCGATGGTATTTCTGATAGCCGCGCCGATCATGGCGATGCCAAAAACTGGGCGCAACAAGTCAGTGTTCGTCGCAATGAACTCACCCTTAAAGCATTGTTCAATGAAGAATTGGGTGTGGTCATTCAAATCAATACGCAAGACCGAGCCGAAGTAATGCAAGCCTTGCGCGAACATGGCTTGTCAAAGCACAGCCACGTGATTGGAAAAACACGTCCTACGCATTCAACAGTTCAAAAAGGTGTTGGGGCTCTCAGCATTTGGCGCGATACACAAGAAATTTTCTCTGCCCAATTAGAAGACTTGCACCAAGTATGGGACAGTGTCAGTTGGAAAATTTGCCAACAACGTGACAACCCTGCTTGTGCCGACAGTGAACACGCTGCTGCGGGCAATTCAGCCAACCCAGGCTTGCATGTTTCCTTGACCTTTCAGCCAGAGGAAAATGTGGCAGCACCTTGGTTGAATTTGGCCAAGCCCAAAGTGGCCATTTTGCGAGAGCAGGGCGTTAACTCACATGTCGAAATGGCTTATGCATTTGCACAGGCCGGCTTTGAGCCGCACGATGTGCACATGACCGACTTGCAAACCGGCCGCGCCCGACTTGATGATTTTCAAGGCTTGGTTGCTTGCGGTGGATTTAGTTATGGCGACACCTTGGGGGCCGGCATTGGCTGGGCTCGCAGCATCACGTTCAATTCAGCGTTGGCTGATGCGTTCAAAGCCTATTTTGCACGCACTGACACGTTTGGCTTAGGTGTCTGCAATGGTTGTCAGATGTTTGCTGAGTTGGCCGACATCATTCCAGGCGCACAAGATTGGCCCCGCTTTACCACCAATCAAAGTGAACGGTTTGAAGCGCGTTTGTCGATGGTGGAAGTATTGCCATCGCCCAGCTTGTTTTTCCAGGACATGGCGGGCAGCCGATTGCCCATAGCTGTGGCTCATGGCGAAGGATTTGCAAACTTCAAATACCGTGGTCATGAAAACAAAGCCATTGCTGCAATGCGTTTTGTTGACAACTGGGGCCAAGTGACTGAAGCCTATCCAGCCAACCCCAATGGCAGTCCATTAGGACTGACCGCAGTCACCACAGCCGACGGCCGATTTACGGCCATGATGCCTCATCCTGAGCGTGTATTTCGCAACGTTCAGATGAGTTTCACCACGGGCGATGTTTCGGCCCACAGTCCTTGGTTGCGGATGTGGCAAAACGCACGCCGTTGGTTGAAATAAAAAAAGCACTGACACCCATAGGGTGTTCAGTGCTTTTGGACAACGTGCTGCTGCACGTTGTGAGACTGTCAATAAATTACTGAACTTTTGCTTTTGAACGCAAGTCTTCTTGAAATTTGCCCAACTTCGATTGTGTCAATTGCTGGGTAATTTGTGGTTTAACTTCTTCCAGTTTTGGCAGTTGTGCATCGCGGACGTCGTCAACGCGAATGATGTGAAAACCAAATTGGCTCTTCACAGGTGCGTCGGTCATTTGACCTTTCTCAAGCTTGACCATTGCATTTGAAAACTCGGGCACATAACTGGCCGCATTGGCCCAATCCAGATCGCCGCCATTGGCGCCAGAGCCTGGATCTTTAGAGGCTTTTTTGGCCAAGTCTTCAAACTTGCCGCCTTTTTTAATGTCCGCGATCAAGGCTTTGGCTTCGTCTTCTTTTTCAACCAAGATGTGACGTGCGCGGTACTCTTTGCCGCCATTGGCAGCCACAAACTTGTCGTATTCCGCTTTGATTTCGGCATCCGTGACGGGGTTCTTCTTTTGGAAGTTGGCGAACAACTCACGGATCAACAAGCTCTGGCGAGCCAATTCGAGCTGAGCTTTGTAATCTTCGCTGGCATCTAAACCGCGCTTGCGGGCTTCTTGCATGAAAATTTCACGGGCAATCAGTTCTTCTTTGATTTGTGCCAAGATTTCAGGCGTTACGGGGCGGCCAGAACGCTCGACTTGCTGTTTCAAGGCTTCGACACGAGAGCTGGGTACGGGCTTGCCGTTGACAACGGCTAAATTTTGCGCCCACGCAGAAAAACTCAGTGCTGCCACCAAGCTCAGGGCCAATTTGGAAAATTTCATCGGGTTCCTCAATTACAAGTCAGAAAATAATCATCGAAATTCTATGGCCAATGCGTGTAGGCCGTTGTCTAAGAATTCTTGGAGCGAATCATACACAAGCCGATGGCGTTGAATGCGTCCCAGTCCATCAAAATGAGAAGACGCAATTCGAACCCTGTAATGGCTGTTCATCCCGTTAGCAGTAGCCCCGGAGTGTCCCGCGTGGTCAGAACTCTCATCAATGACTTCCAATAAGCTAGGGGCAAATTGACGTTTCAGCACCTCAACCATGAGGGGCTGCCAAGATTCATTGGCCGGCAAGGACTGTTGGTGGGGCATGTTCATTTTGAAGGTTCGCTTGTCTTTTCTGGCTCGTTTGCCTCTTCAGGTGGGACATGCTTGGCAATGTATATGCCCGTACCCACAATGAAAGTAAGCGGAAAAACATAGCCCCAGATTTTGAAATTAACCCATTCATCTGTGCTGTAGTAATAGGCCACAAAGGCATTCAAAGCAGCCATAAAGAAGCAATAAGCAATCCATGCAGCGCCCAAGGTATTCCAGTTTTGCGCTGGTAAATTGACTTGGGAACCCAACATGGATTTCAAAAGGTTTTTCTTGAACAACAGTTGTGCAATTGCCAGACCCAAACCCATGCAAAAGTACAGCAGTGTGGGTTTAAATTTTATGAATCGATCGTCTTGCAAGAACAGCGTGAGACTGCCAAACACCAAGATCAAGCCCAATGTGGCTTTTTGCATGGTGGCCAATTTACCCTCAAGTTTGTACATCCACAAACTTTGCACCACCGTGGCAGCCATCAAAACAGCCGTTGCAATGTAGATAGTGCCAAACTTGTAGGCCGCAAAGAACAACAAGATTGGAAATAAGTCGAGGGCAATTTTCATTTTAAAGTGGGATTGAAATTCAAAGAGGCCGAATTCATGCAGTAGCGCAAACCTGTAGGTTCTGGCCCATCTTCAAAGACATGCCCTAGGTGCGCACCACATTGCGCGCAAACACTTTCAACCCGAAGCATGCCGTGACTGCGATCCACTTTTTGGGCCACCGCATTTTCATTGGCTGCCTGATAGAACGATGGCCAGCCACAGCCAGCGTCAAACTTGGTTTCAGAACTGAACAGGACCGCATCGCAGCAGATGCACTTGTACTGACCAGGCTCCCAATGGGTCTCGTACTTACCTGTAAATGGACGTTCGGTTGCGGCTTTTCGAGTTACCTCGAAAGCCAAGGGCTCTGCACCTTTGGCGCGCAACCAGTCACGCCATTCTTCGTCTGTTTGGGGTAAGTTATGTGAAGTCATCAATTATCAATTCGTGAAAATTTCAAGAGGAGCAGCTGATTTCAATCTCAGAGGCCCATGCGGGAGGGAGTTGGGCATAGCCCTCAAGTTCGGGCTGTTCGTCAAAAGGAGACTGTAACAATTTAAAGAGTGTACCGACCTCAGTATGGTCGCCTTGTTTGGATTTTTGGATGGCCACTTCAACCAAGTGATTGCGCAAGACAAACTTCGGATTAACAGCCAGCATTCGAGCGACTTCACCGTCGTCCGATTGCAATTGCAATTGGGACATGTAACGCGCTTGCCAGGTTCCAAAGGCTACTTGATCGATGAACAAATCTTTGACCAATTGCCATGAATGGCTGCCTTGCTGTGATTCTTTGGCAGCATGACTGATGCGGCGCCAGAGCAAGGTGAAATCGGTTCCTTCTTTGGCCATGATTTGTAGAAGGTCTTGAATCAAAGCCAGGTTGACAGCGGCATCCGCCGGATTCGATTCTGACAAGCCCAGCTTCATTGAAAACTGATGTGTCCAATGTGCCGTGTAGGCCGCCTTGTAGGGCTCTAAAGCCTTCATGGCCAGTTCTTGATCGTCAATGAGGGGCATCAAGGCTTGTCCCAAGCAAAACAAATTCCAATAGGCAACTTGCGGCTGTTTGTCGTAGGCGTAACGGCCTTGGTTGTCAGAGTGATTACAAATGTGATGGGGGTTGAAACCATCCATGAATTGGAAAGGGCCGTAATCTAAGGTCAGCCCCAAGATGCTCATGTTGTCGGTATTCATCACGCCATGGCAAAAGCCCACGGCTTGCCATTGCGCCATCAATTTTGCGGTTCTTAAACTGACCTCTAGCAACAAATCTGCGTAGGGGTTGCCTAAGTTGTGGCTCAGCTTGTTGAGGTAATGCGCAAGTACAAAGTCGGCCAGTTTCTGAAGCGCCAGACTGTCTGCAGATTGATTT